>JANLHQ010000001.1 GCA_024654415.1 Candidatus Azambacteria bacterium
TTCCAAGGAGAAGGCGGGCACCACAAGCGCCCCTCCTTTCTTGATGGTATCTTCAATGACATCTTCAAGCATTTGTTTTCTGTCCGCTCGCGATTCATGGTTTCTGTCCCCGTATACGCTTTCCATGACCACATACTGCACAGCGCCAAGTGGCTCTGTGTCGCGAAGCAGTGGTGCGGGAGAATTGCCGAGATCTCCCGTAAACACAAGAGTGCGCCCATCTCGCACAAACACCACCTGCGCAGAGCCTAAGATGTGTCCTGCGTCTTTCAGCGTTACCTGGAAGCCTCCTTTGAGATTTATCGGGGTGTGATGATAGGGTACACCCTGCCACAAAGTCATAGTTTTTTCTACATCTTCCCGCTCGTATATGGCAGGCAGGCGGTCTTGTGCCGCTTCTTTCCCTAAAATACCCATACTGTCAGTGAGCATGAGCTCTGCAATTTCTTTCGTTGCGGGCGTAGAGTAGATAACGCCACGAAACCCATCGCGTACCAGTTTGGGGATACGTCCGATGTGATCAATATGCGCATGAGTAACAAAAAGAACATCAATGGATGCGGGATCATAAGGAAACGGATCACGGTTAATATCCTCACCGAATTTACGCCCCTGAAAGAAACCGCAATCCACTAATATTTTTGCGCCGCTTTCCTTGTCTTCAAGTAAAAAATTGGCACCCGTCACTGCTCCCGCTCCCCCATGAAATGTTAGTTTTGATGTATGTTTCATATTTCTTATGCGCACAATTCTTTTCTACTCTCCTGTAATACTCTGAACGGAATATGCCGAAGACCATCGCGCTCTTGCCACATAAAACGATGCGCAGAGCGCCCCCAGGGTATCCATTCCCAGATCCATCATCGTGTCCATTAAATCATTCTGTTGAAATACAATAAGCGTATCCAAACTAAATTCAAATAACTCCCATAGCAATCCGACCAAAAAAGTGACGCCAAGCGCCATCATGTATAGATAACTCTTTTGTATGGGACGGGGTACTTTTGTCTTTCCTGAAAAAAAATAAACCCAGAGCACCATACCGCCAACCCAGAGTCCGGCCAAGAAATGCATCATGATATCGTACCACCAATAACTCCAGTACCAAAAAAAATACAGCGCCAAC
>JANLHQ010000003.1 GCA_024654415.1 Candidatus Azambacteria bacterium
CATTTGTAGTCAGAGCAAAGAGAGTGGATGATTATATTTCGCATCTTATTGATTATCCGGAGAGAATAATCAAAAATCACCAGAACATACTGTATAAATCCGACGAGACCGGCAGGGTTCATGAAACGCTTGATCATGTGTTCGAGGTAAAAGAATTTTATTTTACTCTGTGGCATTGTCAACGATGGAATCATTATGTGTGGCGTCCACAGCGCATATTATTTCAACTGGAGCTTCAAATAGAACGAGTGCCAAAAACAAAAAGTTTTTTAGGGCATTGCCTTCGGGGAGCTTGGTATTTCATGTACCGCTTTAAAAAACTCTTTATTCACCGCCAGCTATATAAAGATGGATCGGTAGGATTTAAATATTCTTTCATTCGGGCTCTTGATGCCTTTTTTATAGAATTATTTGTGGGATTGAAACAAAAAAAAGAATATAAATATTGGGAAGATAAAAATTATCAGGGATATAAAGATGTCATAGAGTAATACGTTAATGCTCACTATTTTTGCAAACCTGCGGATAGAGAACGAAGATGGTCTTTTGCATCTTAAAGACTCGTTTTTTTCATTTTCTGATATTAGTGATGATTGGCTTATTAATATTAGAGGAAAATTGCGAGAAGAAGCACTCGCGTTTCTGACACAGCACTTGGGAGAAAAAATGAGGCGCTTTGAACTCGTGGATGATTCGCGCGGATGGATGACGAACGCATTGGATATGCTACCATACGCAAAACACGAATATATTTTTGTATGGAACGAAGATCATATTAATCTCGCCCCGCATGAGATATATAAAGAGATTGTCCGGGAAATGAAAGAAAAAAAAGTCGATTATCTTTTATATTCATGGTGGCAATTTGGTAAGGCAAGAAAAGCATTCGATCAATTGCAATTGCTTACCCCGGGAAATTATATTGATACGGTACATATGACGCCTTCACAGTGGAAGCAGGTTCAAAAAACACAACATCCTTATTATCTTATTTCTTTATGTGGTATTTTTCATGTGAAATTTTTCGAAAAACTTTTACGAAAAGATAAGAAAAAAATACCACTCTTTTTTACAAAGCAGTTATATCGGTTTATGACCCTTCTTCAATATGGTATTGGAAAGTTCAATCAAACCTATTATTTTCACAAAATAGATTCATTATTTTTTCACATTTTAAGGCGATTTCGCAAAGAAACGCCGTTTGATCTGGAAAAGGCGCCCGATAGAACGGATATATTACCCATTACGATTGCTGTTTCAAAACATGAGCTTTTTGCATGCATTGATGATGATTTGGATACCCCGGGATATCAATTAATAAAAAGAGGGAAGTACCCCTTATCTTTTTCTCTTGATGCTGATAAGATACTTGAAGGGGGTAATAAGGTAATAGAATCAACAGAGGAGTATGAAGTAACAAAGCTTTCTCTACGTACTGATGAAGAATATCGGTGTGCATATTATGAAGATTCTATTCGTATCACGCACATAGTAAAAGAAACGATCATTATTACTATGGGAAGAGTGCAAATTGCAACCCGTAGGGAGGATAATATTCTTTCGGCTCATGAGGCGGTTGTGGTATATCCTAACGTTGGATATATGATTGTTGCGCTTGAAGATGCACATATGCTTATTGTCTCTCCAAGTCGAAAAAAGAAGACGCTACATTATAATGGTCCACAGGGAATAGAAAATGAAAAGCATGATTAAAGATAATATAAAAATCATATTAAGCGAGATTGATACCGTGTTATCTATGGTGGATGAGCGCGAAGTTGATGTGCTTGTAAAAAAAATAATTAGTGCGCATACCATTATTGCGGTTGGCGCGGGGCGCGTGGGGATGGCAACTCGAGGATTTGTCATGCGGCTCAGCCATCTTGGTTTTTCGGCGTATATGTTTGGAGATGCAACCGTGCCGGCCATTGGAGAGGGGGACGTTCTTTTGGCGAGTTCTGGTTCTGGAGAAACGCAGACAATATTTGATCTTGTTGAAATTGCAAAAAGAAATAAAGCATCAATTGCGCTTGTTACAGGAAATTCTGAATCACGGATGGGAAAATTAGCTGATATTATTGTGAAGATATCGGCTCCCTCAAAGACAAAGACAGTGGATGGCGTTGTGTCGGTACAGCCAATGACAACGCTTAATGAGCAGTGTCTCGGTATATTTTTTGACGCACTAGTACTCCGACTCATGGAAGAAACACAAGAAACACATGAGACCATGTGGGCTCGGCATTCAAATTTAGAATAATATATTTTATCTTATACTATGAATAACACACCATATAAACTTGCCGCGTCCTTGATTTGCAGTAATATGCTGGATGTCGCAGCAGACATTCGCTCGTTGGAAGAAGGGGGTATTGATTATATTCATGTTGACGTGATGGATGGGAGCTTTGTTCCCCGTTTAGGTGTTCATCCTGAAATGGTGCGCGCTGTAAGGACTATAACAAATATCCCCATCGATGTGCATATGATGATTGATAACCCAGATCTTTTTGTTCCCGACTTCATAAAGGCTGGCGGTAATATTATCATAGTTCATGCGGAATCAACAAAGCATTTGCATCGTACTATCAAGATGATTCGTGATATGGGAGCGCGAGCGGGGGTTGCGCTTAACCCAGGCACAACCCTTCATGTACTTGATTATGTATTAGATGATATCGACCTTGTTATGCTCATGGCGATTAATCCCGGTATTGTTGGACATAAACTTATTCCACGCACACTGGATAAGATCAGCGAGCTTAAAGAAAAAGTTGCGAGCCGTTCGGATATGATTATTGCGATTGATGGCGGAGTAAATCCAGAAAGTGCTCCACAAATGATTAAGCGTGGTGCGAATTTTCTTGTGTGCGGCTCTTCCATGATATTTAAGCCAGATAGCGCGGTAGGAGAGAATATTAAGGAAGTCAGAAGTAACATTGATCGTGCGCTCCAAGAGATGAATTAGATATCGTA
This sequence comes from Candidatus Azambacteria bacterium, assembly GCA_024654415.1. Classification (GTDB taxonomy): domain Bacteria; phylum Patescibacteriota; class Minisyncoccia; order GWC2-36-17; family WO2-46-25; genus MEYI01. Next base: position 2,977 of record JANLHQ010000003.1, read on the forward strand.
TGAAGTATAAAGTATTAATTACAACATCTGGTGTCGGGCAGCGTCTTGGCGAGCTGACCAAATATACAAATAAAGCTTTGGTGCGGGTTGGAAAAAAGCCCGCAATTTCTTATGTGATAGAATCATATCCCGTTGATACGCCATTTGTGGTGACTGTTGGGTATTTTGCGGATCATGTAAAGGAGTTTCTTTCTCTCGCTTATCCCGATAGAAATATTGAATATGTTACGGTTGATAAGTATATTGGTACGGGATCAAGCCTGGGGTATTCTATGCTTCAAGCAAAGAACCTGCTCCAATGTCCGTTTATTTATCATGCATCTGACACCATTGTTACTGAAGAAGTTCCTGCTCCCACAGAGAATTGGATTGGTGTATACAAGGGGGATGATGCTTCTCAATATGCATCATGGCAGGTTGTTGGTGGAAAAACACTGCTATTTAATGATAAAGGAGCGATAGATTTTGATTACATTCATATTGGGCTGGTTGGCATTTCGGATTATAAAAAATATTGGGATACGCTTGAAAAATTATATCAGAACGATCAGAACGATCAGACACTCAATGATTGCCAAGTATTAGTTGCGATGCTTGAAAAAGGAGAAGTATTTTCTACAAAGCAATTTGCAGAGTGGTATGATATCGGAAACACCTCCGCGCTACATCGTACGCGTGCACAGATTGCCGATCATTTTGACAACCTCGATAAAATGGAAGAATCGATTTTTATTTTTGCTGATTTTGTTATAAAGTTTTTCCATGATGCGCAGGTGGTGAAAGAGCGCGTTGCGCGCGCGCGATTACTAGGTAAGCTCGTTCCGAGGATTGAGGGGGCAACAAAGAATTTTTATCGGTATACGTATGTTTTAGGAGGCTTGTATTCTGATGTGGCGACGCCGACAGATTTCACATACTTTCTTACATGGGCAAAGAAAAATCTTTGGATAAAAACTCAAGAGATTAGCGATGGAGAGTTTGAAAAAGTTTGTCATGCATTTTATTTGGATAAAACAAAAACAAGAATACAGCAGTTTCTTGATGCAAATAATTTGAAAGATGAAGAGCATATAATCAACGGTGAGCGCGTGCCGACATTTAAAGAGTTATTGCATCAAATCGATTTTAGCTGGCTTTCACGCTCTAGGCAGTATCAATTTCACGGAGATCTCATCCTTGATAATGTTCTTAAAACTGAGAAGGGGTACTGTCTTGTCGATTGGCGCCACAATTTTGGAGGTCTTTTGAAGGGGGGTGATATATATTACGATCTCGCAAAGCTGAATCATAACCTCACGGTTAATCATGATATCGTCAATAAAAATCTTTTTACGGTAAAATTAGAGAACGGGAATCATGTTATGTGTGATATTTTACGCAGAGATAATCTTGTTGAATGCCAAAGGGTTTTATTTGATTTTGTTAAAAAAGAAGGATATGATGCAAGGAAAATACGAATGTTGACAGGGTTGATTTGGCTCAATATGGCGCCACTACACCATTATCCGTTCAATCTTTTTTTATATTATTTCGGTAAATTGCATGTATGGAGAACGATCAACGAGGCAAAATAAAAAATTTCATTCTTGATGTCGATGGTGTCTTAACTGACGGCAGTTATTATTACACCGAGCAAGGAAAGGTAATGAAGAGGTTTGGTCCCGACGATCATGATGCTCTTATTTTGTTGAAGCCATATATAAACATTCATATGGTGACGGGAGACAAAAAAGGATTTCCTATAACAAAAAAAAGAGTTGCCGATGATATGAAATTCCCTTTGGATCTTGTGAGTACCTTTGAAAGAGTGAAGTGGATGCAAGAGAGATTTGATCTTGCCGAAACCATTTACATGGGCGATGGCATTTTTGATGTGGCGGTATTTGCTAAAGTCGCATACAGCATCGCGCCTGCAAATGCTTTTTATATAGCAAAACAAAAAGCTAATTTCGTAACCCTATCGCAGGGCGGTAGTAGCGCGGTGGCCGAGGCGTGTATGCATATTTTAGAGAAATTTTTTGAATCAATTGATCTGTCTAAAATAATATTAAAAAAAGGAGAGGGTGAGTGGGGAAATAACATGATTTAAATTTTATGTTTAAACTTTTTAAAAAGATAGTGTGGTTTATTCTTGATAAAATTCTATTCAATTATGAAAGTCCACATTATTTTAAAACATTTTATATAATCGCAGAGCGATATACAAAATTCTATCAGGGCGATAATAATCATTCTCGTGAGACAAACGGAGGATGGCGTTTTCTGAGAGATTATATCGAGCAAAAGAAGCCAAGGGTCATATTTGATGTCGGGGCTCATATTGGGGAGTACGCATTAAGAATTAATAAGCAAGATCCTTCAGTGAGGGTGTATTGTTTTGAGCCTGTTGCAAGGACGTTTGATATGTTGAACAAAAACATAATAGGAATTGAGAATATAATACCGGTAAAATTTGCCTTAAGCAGTGCAAAGGGGCTTTCGACCATCTACACAAATTCGAAAATAGAAGCAATAAACACACTTCAAAAAGTAAGTGATTCTTCAACTTTTGTTTATGATGGCTCTGAAGAAGTCGAAGTTTCTACTGTTGATTATTACTGTAAAGAAAATAACATAAAGCACATTGATATGCTTAAGATTGATACCGAAGGTCATGACCTTGAGGTTATCCGTGGCGCAAAAGAAATGATTGCATCAAGCAAAGTAGATGTTATTCAATTCGAATTTGGCTTACTTAACACATACTCACATACATATATTTATGATTTTTACCAATTTTTAAAACCATTTGGATATGAGTTATATAAGATTAAGCCACTTAAAGAAGAAAGAGTTAATATGCCAGAGCAGGAAAGAACAGTATATGCTTATTTTGTTGCCAGAAAAAACTAAAAATCCTTTGTTATAGGAATGAAAAAACTCTCGCACTACATTAATAGAAGTAAAAGTGTTGTTACGGGAAAAGAAAATCTTGAACACCTGTATGCTCTAAAAGATTTCCCCGTGTTTTTTGGTTGTGTAGACACCCCAAGAGAAAATGATTTTTTGGCAGATATGGAATGGGCAATTGATCCTGAGTCCGGCGTGATACAGCTTACAAAGCTCATCCCGCTTGAAATACTATATAAAGAACAGCATGTTGATGGGTATGGTGCGACATGGGAAAGGTATTACGATGCTTTTGCCGATTATATTGTGAGGCAGGATCCTATATCTGTCCTTGAGATTGGCGGTGGCGCGGGAAAGCTTGCGGATGCGGCACTCAAAAAATCGAAAGAACTTATTTGGACGATCGTTGAGCCAAATCCAATAATTAAAGAAACCGAACACCTCAAGGTGATTCACTCCTTTTTCGATGAAAATTTTATATATGATGGTTTTGTGGACACGGTTGTTTTTTCACAAGTACTGGAGCATGCGTATGATCCGAAGAAATTTATTAAACACATTGCAAAATTTCTTAAGCCCGGGGGTAAGCTTATTTTTGCATATCCTCAGCTAGCATTGTGGCTGTCGCGCAAGTATACGAATGCGATCAATTTTGAGCACTCGATGCTTTTAACTGAGCATCATCTTGATATGATACTGCCGGAGCTTGGTTTTTTGGTCAGCAAAAAAGAAAAATACGAAGACCATAGCTTTTTTTATGTTGCAGAACGATCCACCACATCGCCCCCCATTCCTGCTCTCGGAAACAAATACAAGGAATACAAAAAAGTCTTCCTTGATTTTATAAATTACCATATCAACATGGTAAAAGATTTGAATGAAAAGATAACAACGTCAAAAGAGCCAGTATATCTTTTTGGCGCGCACATCTTTTCCTCTTATCTTATTAATTTCGGTCTTCATGCCAATCAAATTGTGACAGTGCTTGATAACAGCCCACTCAAACAAGGCAAGCGATTATACGGGACTGATTTTATTGTCACATCGCCAAAGATTTTAAAAGATAAGGGCCAGGTGAATGTGATACTGAAAGCAGGCATTTATAACGAAGAAATAAAAAAGGATATTCTGGAAAACATCAACAGCGATGTTATATTTTGGTAGCAACAATCTCTTCCTGTTTCTCTTCTTTTTTTTCTATCATGCGCCATATATAAAGAGCAATAAGCACTCCTGAAAGAAGGGATACAAGTCTACTTACGACAACCCCCATTGTTCCAAAGGGTTGTATAAAAATCAGAACAAATATCACGAAAATGATATTTGGAATATTCCATAAGTAAAGTAGTTTTTTAGGTGTACTCGTTAATTTTGATGATATCGCCGCTCCAAGAATGGTGTTTGCTAGCGCAATGGGTATCGAAAGAGAAAAAACCTGCGACAAAGCAACAGATTCAAGATAGCGCGGGAAAAAAACAGAAAAAAGGTAGGGAGCGGCGATTATATATGAAGCAGCAATAACGCTTCCCGCCGCGAATAATGCAAAAAATCGTTTCCACAATATTTGGCGTATCTCTCGCGCAGGACGTTGAGCAAGTTTTGGTATGGCTAATATCGGGATCTGATTAAATAGTCCGCGTAGTTGCACAACTGGAGCAAGGGCGAATGCATATACGGCAAGCTCTATGCTACCGAGATAATGAAACATGATAATGCTGTCGAAAGAGCTAATAACCGTTGCGGTAATACTTACAACACTAGAATGTTTTCCATACGAAAGAGTGCTAGGGTCAGCTTTTTGATTGGGAGGGAATTTTTTAATCGCATGTGTAAAGAAAAAAAGCTTGAGAAATGTCCATGATGCAAAATAAGCAAAAAGAATAATATATAAATTTTTAGTAATCGCTACGGTAGCGATTAAAATAATCGCCGCAAGTATCTGACTCGCTGTCGTATATGTTGCACTTGTTTTGAATTGCTTTTTCCCTTGCAAAAACGCATTGTAAATACCAAGCGAATCCATAAAAGGAAGAAATACTGCAACAACAAGGAAAGAAATCGTTAATACTTCATTTCCCATGAAGTAATTATATAGTGCAAAAAAAATACTGCCGATGGCGCCGAGCATTCCCCATCGTATTTTTGCTTTTAAGGCGGGGAGCAGTGTTCCTTCGTTTGCTTGTGCGACTGCTTGCGTGAGCGCTCCATCCATACCACGCAACGTAGTAACTGTAAGAATTCCTACTATAGAAAGAATATATTTGTATGTTCCGTATGTTTCCTTAGGAATAAATCGCGCAAATGCGACCGCGAGAAGAAATACTGCTACTGATGAAAGTACCTGCCCACCAGTAAGCCAAAAGCTGCCTTTAGCAAAATACACCATGTCGGTTTTGGTGTATTTCTCCGTCTTGCGTAACAGCGCGTGGACCGCTACTTTTTTCCGTTCAATAAATGAGGACATATGTTGTATATCGTAGTATAAAAACGCTTATGTTTCAATTTGTGCGGTAATGCACAAGCTGATAGAATGAGGCGTGAGCATGTTATTAATATAAGGTATATGAAAGGAGTTATTGTTGCAGGGGGGATGGGGACGCGGTTACGGCCGTTGACGCTTATCACCAATAAGCATTTATTGCCGGTATATAACAAGCCGATGATCATGTATCCGCTTGAGACGCTGAAAGCGGCGGGTATTACGGAGATCATGATTGTGTGCGGGAAAGAACACTCGGATGCGTTCATCAGTTTTCTTGGGTCTGGTGAGTAGTATGGTGTGCGATTATCGTATACAGTACAAGATAAGGATAACGGTGGTATTGCTGATGCATTTCGTTATGCAGAGGATTTTTCTGACGGAGAAAACGTGGCGGTGATCTTGGGTGACAATATTTTTGAAGACGATTTCAGTGAAACGATCAAACAATTCACCGGTGGCGCCATGATCTTTTTGAAAAAAGTAGAAAATCCGCGTCGGTTTGGCGTTGCGGTTTTTGATGCGAGCCAGAAAAAAATTATTGCGATTGAAGAAAAACCGAAAGAACCAAAATCATCGTATGCGCAAACGGGATTGTATCTGTTTGACCACGATGCGTTTTCTATTATCAACAATCTAAAACCATCGGCGCGGGGAGAGCTTGAGATCAGTGATGTGGTGAATGCGTATATTCCTGAAGATAAACTTTCCTTTTCTTTTGTAGAGGGGTTTTGGTCTGATGCGGGCACATTTGAATCACTCATGGATTCTGCTTTGTGGGCGCAAGCGAATGCTCATTGATGCGTCGAGGTGTGAGACGGCAGAATACCTCTTAAAATAAAGATTACAGCGCGCAGTCGTGTGCCTTTTTCATGCTTTTTGGTCTGTACGTCTTATGCTAAAAATGGTATAATGCTTTCATGAATAAAAAGGATATTAAAGTAGTTTTATGGGATTTTAGCGAAGAGGCGATTGGCGGTTTGTCTGCTGATTTTGTTATCTCGCGCGTGCTCTCGTACGGAGGCATTCTTCTCATTGTAAAAGCAATGCGGGAATATGGTGATGATATGGTGCGACAGGTGTTTGCGGCGATGAAGCCGACGAGTATTTCAAAAAAGAAATATCATTATCTCAAGAACTTTCTTTTTGCATGACGCTTCATCGTGAAACGATAACCGATGCAATGTATGATGCCGCGCGCGGCATTTTTGATAATTTCGATACAGAATATTATCTTGCCGGCGGAACAGCGCTCGCGCTTCGTATTGGGCATCGGAAAAGTGTTGACCTCGATTATTTCATCGCAAAGCCTATTGATACTATAGCCTTGAAGAGAGATATTGGCGAAATATTCTCTTCCGTAAAAACAGAGATACTTTTTGAGGAAAAGAATACACTGTGGTGCGTGATCAATGGCGTAAAGGTTTCTTTTATTTCCCGATTTGATTTGTTGTTGGATCCCGTAGAAATTGTCGATTGCTTCCGCCTCGCAAGTATGAAAGATATCGCTGTGATGAAATTAATAGCGGTGTGCGGACGAGATGAATATAAGGATTATTTCGATCTTGCATGCATTGGCGATGAGACGGATGTGCGTTCATGGATGTATTGGTGGCAGGAAATTTATCCTAATCAGGATATAACGAGTTGGATCGTCGCGCTTTCTGCCGCAGATATGGTGAAAAAGGTGCCGATTGAGATAGGCGAGAAATGTAAGGGCAAGGATGTTATAAGTGACATGAAGCGCATTGTGCAGGAAATAACGAAGCAGGTACGGTTGTCCAAGGAGGTGTAGCCCATGATTTTTTCGATAATGAAAGGAGTGCTGTGGTTATGGGTGATGCTTTTTGAGGATGATTTTAGTGTGCGATACGGCAATCTGGGCGCGAGAGAATTTCAGTTAATGTGTTTGGTTGTGAAACGGGGAAATAATTGATAATATAGAAGGACCAATGGAAATGCAATCGGTCACTCGCCAAAATACTACCAGCATGTTTGTGCTGTTTTTTCGCTGGCTATTTATAGAATCAACTATGCACGTAGCACGGACATGGCTGTTTTATATCGATTTCGGCTTGCGCGTCTTTTCCGTCCCTTTATTGGTGCGGACGTTTTTTTCTCCGTGGCATCGGTATTCATACGGCCATCCAAAAACTTTTGACCCTGCGCAACTGTTTGCCGCTTTGTTTGGTAATCTTATGTCGCGGGGTATTGGGATGATACTGAGGACATTTTTTATCGCGCTTGGCCTTGTTCTTGAGGTGTTTATTGTTCTTATCGGATTTGTATTTTTGGTAGGGTGGATGCTTCTGCCAATCGCTTCATTTTATTTTTTTTATTTAGGCATGAAGCTATTTTTATTCTAGCCATCACATATGATTGATTTTTCTACATCTGAAATACATAAGGCGGTGCGCTATCCTTTATGGATGGTCATTCCCGCGCAGATTGTATTTGGGCTGTTTGCAACACTATTTCTTCTGCTGTTTTTATTTCCTAAGGCGAACCCGGCGGTGAGTGATCTTACGCAGAGCGAGTCGCTCGGCCTTTTCCTTATGTTTGTAGCGGTGAATATATGGTGTATTTTTTTCTGGATGTTTTATCTTATGCGTTTGCGCCGCGCAAAGCCACCAATGCCTCCTGTGGCGGCGGATGAATATGTTCGTAAGGGAGAAAGCATAAACTTTGCGGAATATCTCGACTTTGATGCGATGCGCGTGCTTGCGCGCGCAGCAGTCATCGCAAAGAAAAAAGACATTGTTATTTCTCCCATCGTATTTCTTTTTGCGCTTATTAAAGAGCACAGAGCAAATTTCATTTTTCTCCGTCTGTTGATCAGTAAAGATGAGTTTGAAAAAAGCGTAGAGGTCATTGTGAACTCGCAGTATAAGCGCGCACCGGAAGAGCGTGTATGTAGCGTTGAGTGTGATGCGGTACTCACCGAGGCGTTATCGCGCGCCGCGATCCATGCGGGCACCTATATCGCGTATGCCGATATATTTTCTGCAGTAGTCGCTACCGATAAAACCATTCAACGCTTATTTTTTGATTTTGGCGTAAAGAAAGAAGATATCTATAATGTCGCCAGATGGGGAGAGAAGTATCATAAAGAATACGAAGTAAGGTCGCCGTTTGCTGATAATTTCAAGAATGTGAAAGGACTCGCGGATGATTGGATATATGGGTATACGCCGATATTAAATTCATACGGAAAAGAAGTTGCCGTGCGGAGCGTTCACTCGGAGGAACATATGCATATTCTTGCGCGCAAAGAAGAGGCAGATGAGATCGAAACCATTCTTTCACGGGATGGCAAGAATAATGTTGTGCTTGTCGGCGAGTCGGGCGTTGGCAAGACAAGTATCGTACAGGGGTTTGCCCAGCGGGTGTATTTTGGCACCACACAACCCTCACTCAAGCATAAGCGCGTATTTGAGCTCGATGTGAACTTAGTGCTTGCGCGAGCACGAAATTCAGGAACGGCAATCGATCTGTTTGAGAGATTATTTAGCGAATGTGAGCGAGCGGGTAATATAATATTAGTGATCGATAACATTCATAATTTTGTCGGGCCGCAGAATAAGGAGGAGGTTGGCGCGATTGATATTTCTGGCATTCTTATTCCTCATCTGCAATCGGATCGGTTCCAGATGATTGCAGTCACAGACCATGCGTCCTACCACACTAATATTGAGCGCGTGCCATCGCTCGCGGTGCTATTTGAAAAAGTGCAGGTGCGGGAGTTAAACGAAGAGCAGACGCTCGCGATCTTGCAAGACATCACGCCGAAGCTTGAACGGAGGCATCGCCTACTCATTTCATATTATGCGCTCTGGGAGGCAGTGAGTGCATCAGGGTCGTTCATCCAGAATGTGCCGTTTCCCGAGAAGGCGATTTCGTTACTCACTGAGACGCTTTCGTTTGTTTCGTCGCATCCTGTTGCGGGGAGAGTAGTAACCCAAGACCACGTCACGGAAATCATATCGAAAAAAACAGGTATTCCGCTTGGGCGTATCGAAGGGGATGAAAAGGCAAAGCTTTTGAATATGGAGGAACTGCTCCATCAGCGCATTATCAGTCAAAACGAGGCAATCGTGCAGATCGCTTCGGCATTGCGACGTATTCGGTCGGGAATTACAGAGCGCAAGCGCCCCATCGGCACCTTTCTCTTTTTGGGGCCGACTGGCGTAGGGAAAACGGAAACCGCGAAGGCTCTCGCGGCGGTTTATTTTGGTGCGGAGGAGCGTATGATCCGGCTTGATATGACGGAATATCAAAGTGCCGATTCCATCAACCGGCTTATCGGCAATGTGGACACGCAAACCGAAGCGCAGTTTGCGAACGAAGTGCGCTCAAACCCGTTTTCCATTGTCGTGCTCGATGAGCTTGAAAAAGCGCACCCTAATATTCTCAATCTTTTCTTGCAGATACTTGATGAAGGGCGCCTGACCGACGCGTTCCAAAAGAAGGTATCATTTCGTAACACGATTATCATTGCAACTTCTAATGCAGGGTCTGAATTTATTCGGGAATATGTGAAAATAGGTCAGGACACTGCGGTGATTCAAATGAAATTACTTGAACATCTTCTGAAAGAAAATACATTCAAGCCTGAATTTATGAACCGCTTTGACGCGATCATTGTATTCAAACCGCTTATACAAGAAGAAGTGAAGCAGGTTGCCGCTCTTATGCTCACAGATTTAAAGAAGCGGCTCGAACAAAAAGGATATGTGTTTCAGCTTGGCGATGATGCGCTCGAGGCAGTCGCGCAAAAAGGATTTGATATTGATTTTGGCGCTCGCGCGATGAGGCGCTTCATTCAAGAACACGTGGAAAACAGAATTGCCGATCGTATTATTAAGGGCGAGTACCTTGAGGGGGATATCATCACGGTGACCGCGGCAGATATAGTGTAATCGCGTTGTGTATGAAAGATTTGATCATTATCCCTACGTATAACGAACGAGAGAATATCGTTCCGTTGGTGCAAGAGATCTTCCGGGCGGTGCCCGGTATTTTTGTGCTTGTCGTTGACGATAATTCTCCCGACGGCACCGCTGATGCTGTGCGCGACATGCAGGGGGCGTTCCCGAATGTGCAAGTGCTGGTGCGCGAGAAAAAGGAAGGGTTAGGGAGAGCGTATATCCATGCATTTCATGTCGCGCTTGCCGACGAGAGCGTGCGAAACATCATCACCATGGATGCCGATTTTTCACATCAACCTCGGTATCTGCCGGAGTTTTTAAAGGCAAGTGAGAGGTATGATGTGGTAATAGGGTCGCGGTATGTGCGCGGGGGAGGAGTGGAAGGGTGGGAGCTGTGGCGCAGGGTTTTAAGTAAGTGTGCGAATATGTATTGCCGAATGATCACGCGGATGCCTATCACCGACTGTACCGGCGGATTCAACCTGATACGCGCTTCACTGTTAAGAAAGATCGATTTTTCCGGCATGGATTCCTCCGGATATGCCTTTCTTCAAGAATTAAAATATATGCTGTATCGTGCCGGCGCCACCTTTACAGAGGTGCCGATTATATTTAAGAACCGCACTATGGGCGAATCGAAAATAACAAGCCATATTGTATGGGAGGGTGTTATCGCTCCATGGAAGATGATATGGAAAATGAGATGAAAATAAACGTAATTAAAAAACGACTCGGGAAAGCGCATATTTGTTTGTTTGCAATCATTTTTGTTGCGTTACTTTTTAGAGTTATGTGGCTCACCAATGGTGACATGGTTTCTGATGATGCGTTGTACTCTTTCAGGGCGTTGGGATGGTTTGATTATTTAGGAGGAGGAAATCAAACCACACCAATACAATGGTTCGGCGAGATTCCTTGGTGGGGAAATTTATCCTTTCATGATGCGCCACCACTGGTATTTGCAGTGCAACGATTCTTTTTTAGCATTTTTGGTGATACCGTGTTTGCTGCAAAATTACCCTTTGCTCTTGCGGGTTCCTTGCTTATGCCGTTGCTCTACTTTTCTTTTCGTACATTCAAAGAAAAGAAAATGGCTTTATTTGCCGCATTCATGCTCGCCATATCTTCGTATGCGCTATGGATAAGCCGAGTGGGATATCTTGAGGGCGTGGAGATGGTTTTTGTTGTGCTTAGCTTTTTCTTTTTTGTGAGGTATTTAAAATATGAAAAGCGTTGGCAGTTGATAGGGTGGGGCGCGGCCGCAGGTCTCGCGTTGCTCTCTAAATATACCGCCATTTTTATTATTCCCGCCGGTATATTATATGTGCTTGTGTGGCGGCGCGACATATTCAAGAGGCGCGAATTATGGTTTGCGGGCCTCGCGTTTTTTATTGTGCTCACCCCTCTTATTGTATACAACGCAAACGTGTATATGGCGAAGGGGCATTTTGATGCCGCACTCTCTTCCATGGTCGGCATGCATCCCGAGGACTTTCGTCTCATTGCGGCTCGTGGCATAAGTACCGCGTTCTCAGGAAACGCCATAGCCATCGTAAAAATATTTTCCGAAACATCTTCTCTGCCCTTTTTCCTACTCATTATGCTTTCTACGGTATATCTTGCTGTGAAGGCGACGCGGAAGAAAAACGACCCGCTAGAGGCGTTTTTGCTCGTAAACATCGCTATGGGATTCGCGATGTTCCTATTTGTTGGCGCGGCCAGTCGTTTTATTGTGATCCTCGTACCACTCCTTGTTGCATCTGCCGCTATTTTTGTTTTTGATGCGAGAAAGTGGTTAGTGACAAAACGCGCGGTACTCGCGCATGCTTTTGTTGCGGTGATTATAGTGGTATGCGCAGGGGAGATATTCTATGCGCTTAATACTAATATTTTTATTACCCCAATAGGGAGGGAGGGTGTCACTTATTCCGCTCAGCGTTTTTCTAATTATGGCTTCAATGAGTTGGATGCCTATGTGCGAAATACTATATTTCCTATTTTGCCGCATCGATCGCGCCCAACAAAGAAAAATGAAATGGGGCGCATAGATATTAGCACTCTTCAAAAAAAAGAAGTGGTGTTTTTTGACGAGACAATTAATTGGTTCGCATATTCCTGGTATCTTCAGCGTTACCTGACGTATTACCATCTGCCAGTTATTTCATTTTATAATCACATGAAATCGCTTCCACAAGATACTGATGCATTTGTCTCTCTTCGACAGGCAGGATTTCAGGGGGTATACTATATCTTCAGCGCAACCACAGATGTATTGGATCTGGTAAAAATAGAAACTGGCGTTATGCGCGGAATGGAAATTTCTTTTGCAAACTATCTAGACGAAAAGAAGTTTGCAATTGAAGAGATAAAAAATAAAAAAGGCGATACCGCATTTATAATTTATTACATACCGTTATGAAGAAATATAAGCGAGTACTATTGAAGCTTTCCGGTGAGGCATTACTCGGAGCCCACCCTTATGGGATCGACCCTAAGATCGCGACGGTGATCGCGCGACAAGTAAAAAAAGTGGTTGCATCAGGCGTGGAGGTGGCGATTGTTATTGGCGGAGGAAATATCTTCCGGGGATATCAGGCGACAGCTGAAAATAGCAAAATGGACAGGGCTACCGCCGATTATATGGGGATGCTTGCGACAGTGATGAATGCCCTCGCGCTTGAAGATGCATTTAAGGGCGAGCAGATCGATACACGGGTACAAAGCGCTATTACAATGCCACAGATTGCTGAGGGGTACATTCGTAAAAAAGCAATCACACACCTTAAAAAAGGGCGCGTGGTGATCTTTGCGGCGGGTACGGGGAACCCGTATTTTTCGACCGACACAGCGGCTGCATTACGCGCGCTTGAGATCCGCGCGGACATTCTAATGAAAGCAACGAAGGTAGATGGTGTGTATGATAAAGACCCGGCACGCTACCCACTCGCTAAAAAAATCGCCCGCCTTTCGTATCATGATGTGGTGGTAAAGAAGTTGCAGGTGATGGATATGCCGGCAATTACGCTCGCAATGGAGAATGAACTACCCGTACTCGTGTTCAATATTTTTAAAAAAGACAGTATTGTGAAAGCTGTGAAGGGGCAGAAGGTGGGGTCACTCATTACTTCGTAGAGGGTACTTGACTAAAAATTGATGTTGTGCTATCTTTGGAGTATTACAAGAAATACAACCATGGCAACGAAGACAACGAACGCAAAAACTGTCAATGTAAACGTCAATATTCCGAAACTCATCACGGTACTTCTTTCGCCGTTGCCAGAGCGACAGCGCGATGTCGTTACAAAACGATATGGCTTGAAAGACGGCAAGCGACGGACGCTTGAAGAAATTGGCGGGCACTACAAAATCACCCGCGAGCGGGTGCGCCAGATCGAAAATGACGCAAAATCAGCGCTTCTTGAGTCGGAACACATGGCAAAATTCGATCCGTTCTACGAGCAAATGATCGAGCACTTCACCGCGCATGGCGGAATGCGCCCTGAGCATCGGTTATTTGACGAAGATGCACGGAAAATATTTTCTGCTACACTCGAGAAAGAAATCGCCCGAGCGTATCTTCATTTTCTATTATCACTCCACGAGCAATTTGTGCGCCATCCGGAAAATGAGAAGTTTCATTCAATATGGGCGTTGAAGGATATAAACCCCTCTACAGTGAAGGGAATGCTTGAAAAGGTGGAAAAACAGCTTCGCGAACACAAAGAGACCGTATCAAAGGAGCAGGTGCTTTCGTGGCTTGCTGAATTAAGTGATGAAAAAAAAGATCATGTGCTTGAGTCGCATCTCGCGGCATCAAAAGCTATCGACACAAACGTCTATGGTGAATACGGGCTGGCCCATTGGCCGGAAATCAATACGCGTGGCGTGAGAGATAAGGCATACCTCGTGCTAAAAAAACACGCTCGCCCAATGCATTTTAAAGAGATTGTTGATCATATCAATAAAACGTTTGCTTTGAAGCGAGAGGCGCACCCACAAACCGTGCATAACGAGCTTATTAAAAACAATCGTTTTGTTCTTGTTGGGCGGGGGATGTACGCACTTTCTGATTGGGGGTATCAACCAGGCAAAGTACATGATGTGCTTATGCGTGTGTTGAGCGATGCGACAAAACCACTTTCAAAAGAAGAAATCATTGATGCGGTGCTTAAAGAAAGGAATGTAAAGCTCAATACCATTCTTCTTAATCTACAGAATAAAACGAACTTCGAGAAAACAGGGGACGGGAAATTCTCGCTCAGGCGGTAGACGGGTTCGATTAAAAAAATGGTTCCAAAAGAACTACTCAGCGTATTGCAATTTATGTATCAGTGGGGATGGATGGCGGCACCAGTCGTCCTTTTTTTCGTATGGAGGGGCGTGTGGTTGAAATGGGTACAGAAAGGATATGCAGAGAAGGCAGAATGGATAACCTTAGAGCTTAAAATTCCACATGGTGTGGAGCGTACTCCGAAAGTAATGGAGCAGGTATTTGGAGGGCTCCATGCAGCGCATAAGCCATCAATAAATTTTAAAGAGAAATGGTGGGACGGAAAACACCAATTATATATCTCAATGGAGATTGCTGGCATTGGCGGAGCCATTCATTTTTATGTGCGTACACCGCGTGAGTTTCAGAAAATCATTGAATCACAGATCTACGCGCAATATAAAGACTCAGAAATCACTGAAGTGACCGATTATATGACCGGCCTTCCTTTGGATATTCCCAATAAAACATACGACTTATTTGGGATGGAGCTTATGTTTACTAAGGATGATGCATATCCAATACGAACGTATCGGTTTTTTGAAGAACCGTCGACGGAGAAAAAATATATCGACCCGCTTGCATCGCTCATGGAGGTGCTTGGCGAACTTAAGCAAGGTGAGCAGATTTGGCTTCAGTATTTGATAAAACCCGTGGGGACAGAGTGGCAGAAGAAGGGACAACACCTCATTGATCGACTTATCGGAAAAAAGGATGCAAAAGGTGCGTCATCGAATGTCGTGGAGGAGGTGTTTCAATTTTTCTATGATCTAGTTGCCGCGGTTGCTCTCGGAGAAATTTCACAAGGGTCCCCAGAAAAAAAAGAAGAAAAGCCAAAACCAGAAACAATGATGATGCATCTGTCGCCCGGTATGAAAGATGTTATTGCGGCACTTGAGGAAAGTATTTCTAAGCATGGGTTTGAGGTGGTTATTAGGATAGTGTATATCGCGCGCCGCGAGATATTTGATCGCTCGAATATTGCCGCAACATTCGGGTCATTTAAGCAGTTTTCAACGTATAATTTGAATGGGTTTAAGCCGAATAGCAAAGTAATTCCTGCTATTAATTATGTGTTTAAAAAGAAGCGTGAGTATATGCGAAAGCGTCGGCTCTACATGTGGGCGCGAGGGAGAGAATTCACACAAATACCCGCACAAAAAAAGATGATTTTGAATACCGAGGAGCTCGCAACTATTTATCATGTTCCGTCAGTGGTGCTTGAGGTTCCTATGCTCGCACGCATCGCGGCAAAGAAAGCAGAGCCACCACCACACCTCCCTACGTTGTAAGCGCAGTGTAGACGTGCGATAATACAAGAACTCATCTTAAAAATACATCCTAGCCGCGTTCTTGAGCGATTTTCTTTTCTCGCAAGGCGCGACGAGGAAAGGGTAATTATAGTACCATGACGAGGAGCAACAAAGCGAGGAATGAAAATCGCCAGAACCCGTAGGGATATGGCCATGCTGCGCCGGGTACCGCGTCGCTCCTCCTTGAAGTAGTAAAAACTACTCCTTCGTCGTCGCTCCTTGTCCCGACACAGCATGGACACGTATCGCGGCTGGAGGTATTTTTAAGATGAGTTCCAACTTTTATATGCAAGACAACATCGTCCCATTTGCAAAAACAAATTTCCGAAACCAGAGTAAGGTTTTTGGTATTAAAACCGCGGATCGTCGAAATCACATGTATGTGATCGGAAAAACCGGTACCGGTAAAACCACGCTCCTTCGGAATATGATGATCTCGGATATTCTTGCGGGCAACGGTGTTGCCGTTGTAGATCCACACGGAGAGTTTGCGGAATCCATTCTTGATTATGTACCAGAAAGTCGCATTAAGGATGTCGTGTATTTTAACCCTGCTGATCTTGATTATCCCATTGCGTTTAATGCGGTTGAGCGAGTTGGGGTGAAAGAGCGCCACCTCGTATCATCTGGCCTCATTTCGATTTTCAAAAAAATATGGGCGGACTCATGGGGGCCACGGCTTGAATACGTGCTGCGAAACGCTATCCTTGCTCTTCTTGAACAGCCCGACAGCACGCTTCTAGGCGTGATGCGTATCTTGTCAGATAAAGAATATCGCAAGAAAGCGATCGAAAATGTCACCGACCCGGTGGTACGACAATTTTGGGTTGATGAGTTTGGTAAGTATTCCTCAAAGTTTGAGGTGGAGGCGGTCGCGCCGATTCAAAACAAAGTCGGACAATTTCTTACTAACCCGATGATCCGTAATATTGTCGGCCAGCAAAAATCCAGTATTCACATGCGGCAGATTATGGATGAAAAAAAGATCCTTATCATGAATCTTTCAAAGGGAAGGGTGGGAGAGGATTCCTCTATGCTTATGGGGGCGATGTTGATCACGAAGATCCAGCAAGCGGCGATGTCGCGTATCGATGTGGAGAATGAAAGCGATCGAGCTGATTTTTATTTGTATGTTGATGAGTTCCAGAATTTCGCAACCGAGTCGTTTGCCGGCATTCTTTCCGAGGCGCGTAAATATCGGCTCGATCTAACGCTTGCGCACCAATACGTCGCACAGCTTGATGAAGAGGTGCGTGATGCAGTGGTTGGTAATGCGGGGACGCTCATCACCTTTCGTATCGGTGCCGACGATGCTGAATTTTTCGAAAAAGAATTTTCACCCGAGATTATGGCACTTGATCTGGTGAATTTACCCAACCAAAAAATTTACTTGAAACTAATGATTGACGGGGTAACCTCCCGCGCGTTTTCAGCAAACACGTTAGCCCCGATGCCAAAACCAGAAAAAAGTTTTAAAGATGAGATCATTAAATATTCACGCGAGACATATGGCACGTCACGCATTGATGTGGAAAATGAGATCAGAGAATGGAGTGCTCCGGTAGAGGCCGCCATCGCACCACGCCATCAGGCAGGTACCGCTGTAGCGCCAGGGCTTGTTGATGCGCCCGAACGAAAAGAAGATAAGGGTGACCTGACGTTTTATGATGCCGTATGTGCGAATTGCGCAAAGGAAATACAAGTGCCATTTATGCCTGATCCAAAACGGCACACATATTGCAAAACATGTTTACCGGCAATGAAGGCAAAAGCCGCAAAAAAGAAAGAAATGGCGGTTGAGCGCTCAGAAGAATCTCTTCCTGAGTCAGTTGCCCCCGCAATACCAATAGCGTCTCTCGGTGATGCATTACAAGGTACTCCGCAGAAGTTTAGCACTCAGAAAAGAGAGACAGATAAAGAAAAGAAACAGCGAAAAGGTCCTGATGTCATGGGACTGCGTGACATACTCGCACAGTCACTCGAGGGGATGAATCATTCTCCGCTAAAAGACGCGCATCC
>JANLHQ010000005.1 GCA_024654415.1 Candidatus Azambacteria bacterium
TGGCAGCGAATTTTTGAAATCCGAAACCCCCAGTCCGAAACCCGCCCGCATTCCTCCCCAGACCCCTCCTGCGGGCGGGAATACAGCCGAGGCAGGGCGAATCCATATCCCCAGACAATTGTTTCGCCCTGCCGAGTCCGTTTCAGTTTTCAGGGTTCTCCGCAAAATGGGTTCTGACTTTTTCAAACAAACACCACAAAAACAAGAAGCGTAGCGACTATGTTTTTGTGGACCTATGGAGAATCGAACTCCAATTCCCCGGATGCAAACCGGGTGCTCTACCACTAAGCTATAGGCCCCTCTGTACTAAACCCCAATAGCATACCCTAAAGGTTTTCTTTTTTCAACTCCTCTAGTAGCTCCTTTTGGCGGCGGGTAAGTTTTGTCGGTGTATGTATATTCACGACCGCCAGTAGATCGCCTTTGCCATACCCCGCCCTTCTCGGCATACCCTTCCCTTCAACACGAATGATTGTGCCAGACTGAATGCCTGCGGGGATCTTAAGATTGATAGCGCCATGAAGTGTCTGCACTTCGACCTTATCACCAAACACCGCCTGTGAAATACCAACAGAAACCTTCATATGTAGATCATCACCCTGTCGTGTGAATACGGGGTGTTTTGCAATAGAGACAGAAACATACAAATTGCCAACGGTACCTCCAAATGGAGCGGCATTACCTTTCCCTGCTACGCCAAACGCTTCACCCGTTTCGATGCCTGAAGGAATTTTCACAGTAAATGTGTCGGTAGCATGCTTAATACCATTACCACCACACGTAGCGCATTTATGTTTAGGCACTTTGCCGCGCCCATGGCACTCCGTGCAGGTGGTATTTTGCGCCATCGTGCCAAATGGCGTACGAAACTGTTTGCGTACTTCACCAGTGCCACTGCAATGCGTGCACGAAATTGTTTCTGATTTTGGCTCTGCGCCCGACCCATTACATCGATCGCACGCAATTACGCGCTTGAGACTTATTTCTTTCTCCCGCCCGAACGCAGAATCTTCAAGTTCAATAGTCAGCGATGCCTGAATATCTTCGCCTTGATTTGTTTTTCTCCGTGCGCCACGCCCCCCAAAACCAAAAAAATCTCCGAAAATATCTGAAAATCCTTCGCCACCATTGAAGCCACCGCCGCTAAAATCCCATTGGAACCCGCTTGATGCTCCTCCACCTGGGGCGCCGCCGCCAGCTCCCTCAAATGCATGGCCGTATGCATCGTATTGTTTGCGCTTTTCCTTATGCGAAAGCACCTGATATGCTTCATTAACCTCTTTGAATTTCGCCTCTTCACCGCCCGCTTTATCAGGATGATGTTGATGTGCGCGTTTTCGATACGCCTTTTTAATATCATCATCAGATGCATCCCTCGATACTCCGAGTATGTCGTAATAATCTTTTTTTGACATATCTATTTATACTATCAATACTTCTTTTTCGGTTGATTCTATTTTTCGTTCAACCACGCCAAACGCTACAAGAACTTTCATGAATAACCACGCAAACAATACCGCCGTTCTTGTGAACAAAAACCCAGTTGACTTTACTGCAAGAAATATCGAGAACGCCACAATGATAGGAATGAATGCCTGATACGCTGTAAGGTAGCGGCTTGCATACGAATCAGCGACAAGCGCGAGAAAATCCTGAAATTGCTCGCTCCCGCTCAATGTAACACCGAATTGCTCGCCGAACGCATCTCGTTGCTTATCCACCTCACTTGCAACTGTCTCCTGAATTTTTTTATTCACTGACAGCGCATGGACCTGCTCCGCAGGCATCTCTTGCATCATGCTTGCCAAAAGAAATTCATCTACTGTCATTCCTTTTTTATACCATGTCGCCTGCGATGCAATAATCGGCTCCACCACCGGTGTTACATACCGAAACAACGAAGGAGGAAGGGTAAGCGAGTTAAAGTGAAACGGGTAGAAATATGCGACGAACGCGAATAATACTGCAAACGAAGTCACAACCGCCGGCGCGCCGTAAAATGTAAGTGTGTAAAATCCTGGCTTGAATCGGCTGGTTATCTGCCCATACATCAAGG
>JANLHQ010000006.1 GCA_024654415.1 Candidatus Azambacteria bacterium
GTATACATTAAAGTTGCCTCTGGAGGATAGGCATCTGCATACACGCACTGAATTTCTGAGCGACCTCTCGGTGATGCTTGCTGGATATGCCGCAGAGCAAGAAGTATTTCATGAGCTAACCACTGGAGCATCAAATGACTTACAAAAAGTAACGGAACTCGCACGACGAATTATTACGCAATTTGGTATGTCAGAAAAGCTCGGTCCAATGACGTTTGGGCATCAAGAAGAGCTCGTCTTTTTGGGGAAGGAAATTCATGAAAGCAGAAATTATTCCGAGGCGGTAGCGTTTGAAATTGATAAAGAAATACGGCAACACATACACGATGCGCATCTCGTTGCGCAGAATATAGTAAAGACAAATAGGAAGAAGCTTGATGATATTGCGAAACGGCTTATTGAGAAAGAAACAATAGAAAAAGATGAATTTGCGGCGCTGATGAAGGAGTGAGAGCGCGCTTTCCCGTTTTGTCTGAAGCGAAGCGATTGGCAATAAACAGCCCCGTCTTTTATTATAGTTATGAAAAGGACGGGATTGCGTTTTGTATATCCGACAAAACGTCGGATATACAAAACGGGAACAGTCCAGCGAAGCGATAGCGTAGTCGTGGCTCGCGCGTGTAGCTCAACGGCAGAGCACGGAGCTTATATCTCCGCGGTTCATGGTTCGAATCCATGCACGCGCACAGAGGACCTCATGCATAAAAAGATAAAAGTAGGTATCATTTTTGGCGGAAGATCAGCAGAGCACGAAGTGTCGCTGCAGTCTGCTAAAAATATTATCGAGGCGATTGATAAAGATACATACGACCTCGTGTGTGTTGGAATCAGTAAAAATAGGGAGTGGCTTTTATACGATAGTAAGGAGTTGTTTCTCAATAGCGATGACCCAAAACGCATCGCGCTTAACGCGAGTAAGGGGCATCCTGCCGTGCTTATTCCTCACGGTGAAAGAAAGATCACGCGTCTCGATGTATATTTACAAGATGAACATATTGATGTGGTTTTCCCAGTCCTGCATGGCACGTTCGGAGAAGACGGGACCATACAAGGATTATTGAAGCTCGCTGACATTCCTTTTGTAGGCGCTGGCGTGTTAGGGTCTGCGGTGGGCATGGATAAAGATGTCATGAAGCGCCTGCTTCGAGACGCAGGAATTCCAATTGCAAAATTTTTAGCGATAAAAGAGAGTAATGCGCCACAATATGAAGAAGTGCAAGAGAAGCTCGGCACGCCGTTTTTCGTAAAACCCGCAAATCTTGGCTCGTCGGTTGGCGTGCATAAAGTTACGAATAAAGACGAGTTTATTAAGGCGACTCAAGATGCATGGAAATATGATCGTAAAATTCTGTGCGAGGAGTATATTAAAGGGCGAGAAATTGAATGCTCAGTGTTGGGTAACGATAATCCTATTGCATCTATTCCTGGTGAGATAACACTGCACAGCGAGTTTTATTCATATGAGGCAAAATATATTGATGCACAGGGGGCGACATGCGAGATTCCGGCAACATTGCCAGATAAAATCGTAAAGAAAATACAACAGCTTGCCATACAAACATTTACAGTGTTGTCATGCGAAGGGCTTGGCCGGGTCGATTTCTTTCTAAAAGAAAATGGAGATGTGCTGGTGAATGAGATCAATACAATGCCTGGGTTCACGGCAGTCAGTATGTACCCAAAATTATGGGAGGCGAGTGGAATATCGTATCCTGAACTTATCAGTCGGCTCATTACATTAGCATTCGAGCGGTTCGAGAAGGAGAAAAAACTTGAAACGTCATACGATGGGGAGTAGTGTGTGGCGTGACAAGGAAGAATAATTTCTGGTACAATAATTTTGTTTTGCGCCCTTAGCTCAGTGGTAGAGCGCTTCGTTGACATCGAAGAGGCCGTAAGTTCGATCCTTACAGGGCGCACCAATAAAAAGTCAGGATAACGCCGGTGATTGACAATCTATTTTATTACGGTATTATTTTGTTTTACAGTGGCACGTTGAAAATAGAATAAAAAAATCCAAGGATTACCAGCAGTATATGGATTTAATTTTCGCCGAGGCTCAGCAGTGCGTCAGGTTTCTGAGCCAAAAAGAGGGATTTAATACCGTCAGAGTGAAGCTTCGGGGGGATGAAGGGTTTTCTAAGAAGGCAGTGTGTGGAGTAACCACTCCATGGGACCATCCGTAATAAATAAAAGAAGGGAGCGAGTAATATCGCTCCCTTTCGCATTTCTGGTTGCCGATAACAGTAAAAACTGGTACTATTTTTTTATGCCAGATGAACAAAAAATAAGGGAAATACTTGAGCGGGGAGTGGAAGATGTGATTGTGAAAGAGCATCTTGAGGCGGCATTACGATCCGGCAAAAAATTGCGGGTGAAATTTGGTATTGACCCGACAAGCCCCGATCTACATTTAGGACATGCTGTGGTATTGCGTAAACTCAAGGCACTGCAAGAGCTTGGTCACACTATTGTACTTATCATCGGGGACTTCACTGCGACCATTGGAGACCCATCGGGGAAGTCAAAGACGCGCCCTCAACTCACCGCAGAAGATGTAGGGAAAAATATGAGAGATTATCTTGATCATGCGGGAAGGATCATTAACATTAAAAAAGCAGAAGTGCGCTACAATAGTGAGTGGCTGGAAAAGCTCGGTGGCGTAAAGATGCTTGAGTTATTGAGTTTAGTGAGCGTTAGTCAGATACTTGAACGGGATGATTTCGCAAAGCGTTTACGAGAACATCAGTCTATCCGCGTACATGAGATGTTGTATCCAATAATACAGGCGTATGATTCGGTAATGGTACAGGCTGATCTCGAATGTGGGGGAACAGATCAAACATTCAATATGCTTATGGGGCGGACGCTTATGGATCGGATGGGAAAACCTCCACAGGATGTTCTCATGGTCCCGCTTATCGAGGGAACGGATGGAAAAGAGAAGATGAGTAAAAGCCTAGGTAATTATATTGGTATTTCCGATGCGCCTCAAGATATGTTCGGCAAGATTATGGCTCTTAACGACGAGCTTATTTT
>JANLHQ010000009.1 GCA_024654415.1 Candidatus Azambacteria bacterium
CACCTTTATTAAGGAAAAAGCAAGCCCCCACACTCATGCATGAGTGTGGGGGCAAGGGCCTTAACAATGACTTCCCGCGACATAGCCGGTCGTCCAGCAAATTTGCAAACTATACCCTCCCGAGGGTCGGTCGATATTGAGCGCGTCGCCGATAATGTAGATATTTGGCACGACGCGCGATTGCATCGTTTTAAAATCCACTTCTTTGAGCGCCACGCCGCCTGAAGACACTATCGCTTTATCCGCGCCAAGGAGCCCTTTCACATGCAATGGAACGGCCTTGAGCAACAACAGCAATTTCGCCCGCTCCTCTTTTTTCACGCTGTGATTTGCCGTTTCGCCATCGATCCATGCAAGCGCAAGCAACGCGGGAACAAGCGCGGAAGGCACGAGCGCGTCGAGCGTATTTTTAATCTTTTTATTGCTCTCCCCGATAAGCAGTTTTTGTAATTCTTTCTTGAGCGCGTCATGTTCGTGTTTGGGGAACAGATCAAGTGCGAGCATAACATCGCCTTGCTCTAATAGCTCGCCAATCATTTTGCTCATATTCAACACCGTCGGCCCACTGATGCCAAAATGCGTAAAAAGCAATTTCCCCTTTTTCATCCCCTGCTTTTTTCCGCCTTGAAACACCGTGAGCTTAATATCGGTAAGTGTCACGCCGCTCAATTTTTTTGCCCATGCGTCTTTGAGCGCGACAGGCACGAGCGCATAACTGTTATCAATGGTGGTGTGTCCGAGTTTTTTGAGCCACGCAAACCCCTCCCCCGTCGAGCCGGTTTCTGGGTGCGATGTGCCCCCTGTGGCGACCACGCACGCGCGCCCGACAACCTCTGTTTTATCGCTCAACCGCACATGAATATTTTTTGTTTTTGCATCAACCGAAATGCCCGCAACCTCGGCATTCGTTTGTACGCGCACACCACCTTCTTTCATATACTGTGTCAGCACATCGAGCACCGACTGCGCTTTATTTGAAATAGGGAACATTCTCCCCTCCTCTTCTTCTTTGATCGCCATCCCGCGCCGGTTAAAAAAATCGAGTGTGTCTTTTACACCAAACTGCGCGAACGCAGAAAAAAGAAATTGGTCGCTTCCTTCGTAGTGCGAAAGCATCGTGCGGATATCGGGCTTGTTATTAGTAAAATTGCACCGCCCGCCGCCAGTGATGAGCAGCTTTTTGCCGAGCGTAGGATTTTTCTCAAGCAGCACGACAGACCTGCCGCGCTCCGCCGCTTTGCCCGCCGCCATCATGCCCGCGAGTCCGCCACCGATAACAATGACATCCCACACGGTATCTGTTTTTTGTTTTGTTTGCATAATGCGTTCTTTTTCCAATACATCAGATCACTTCCCTTTATTGATCAGAACAATCTTTCTCTCGTTAACGCGTCGCTGAGGTAGTAAAGGAAATACATAAGAATAATTTAAGTATAATAAATATTTTTCATACACTCCACAAAATTAGTTTAAAATATCAATATAAAAAAGGAGAGCGAAACGCTCTCCTTTTTTTAATGCACTACATCCCCTCATGAGAAATTACGCGCACTCGTTCTCTTGGATTAAGATTCGCATCAAAATCCGAGAAAACAAATGCCTCATTCCCATTATCCAGCTGGATGTGTATTTTTGATCCTGGAACTCGCTCTCCTGTTGTTTCCAGAAAAGGGTGCTCGGTTGTTTTTACTGTCCCGTCAGGTATGTTTCCGCGAAGAAATAGGATTACGCTGTCTCCCCGATCGAAAAGAGTTGCGTAATCAGCGGCACCTATTGCGGTGGGATTCGGAACGGCAAACACAACCTGCGCCATAGCTCCGTTAGCCAATCGCACAAGGATGCTTGTTCCGTATACCAGTCGCTCTTCTTCCTCTAGATATACATCAACGTAATCGATCCGTGTCACCACTCCCTTGATCGCCTCATTCGCTGTTTCTTGCTGCGGAGCGACTTCGTTGGGTGCAATCTCGGCCGTCACCTCCTTGTTATCGGTTAATAGAGCACTGGGTTTTTCGATAAATCCCTTATAAACAGCAAAACAAACAATCGAAACAAACGCAAATAAAAGAAGAAGAAGGGTCTTTGCCTTCTCCTCCGCTGAATCGTTTCCGGATGAGCTTTTATCGGCATCTGACGAAGAAGAGACGTTTGCGCTCGGCGAAGGAGTTGTGAATGAGCTTGTCCGTTCCAAATACTTCGCAATTAGCAAATGGCCATAGTACTCTGTGTCAGAGTCATCATCATCGTCGTCATCAGAGTCAGAAGAGCTGTCGTCATCGGATGAACTGTCGTCCGATGCTTGCGACTCGATGTGTCCGATAGTCGGGGCAAACAATATCGTTTCATCCCCGCACTTAGGACATTTTGTACGAGGCCACGTTGAACAACTGGTGCAGTAAATCCTGTCGCATTTTCCGCACTGAAACAGCGTATCTCCCTCTTCTTGATTGCCACAGCCTTTGCACTCATAATACACGCTCATACCCTCACCCCCTTTTTTATGTTGTTTTTAAGGTTCCTATTATCACAATCAATACCAAAGTTTTACCTTCTTGTCAATGTTTTCTTAGGCGAGTTCAAGAAACTAACGCAACAACCCGATTTGGTTTACGATGAGAGATATGGCAACAACATATACGAGGTTAACCCTCACAGACAGAGAAGAAATCAGTCGCGGGGTGTGGGCGGGAGAAACATTCGCGAGTATCGCGCAACGGCTACAGCGGCACACAAGCACAATCAGCCGCGAGG
>JANLHQ010000010.1 GCA_024654415.1 Candidatus Azambacteria bacterium
CTCACCATGGTGTTAGGAAGGGATGTTTCAGGGAGCTTACAGTATGCTGATATTGATAAAATGCCGCACCTTTTAATTGCAGGTACTACGGGGTCGGGTAAGAGCGTGTGTCTCCATGCAATACTTACGAGCTTGTTATATAAGAATTACCCGCAGATGTTAAAGCTGGTAATTATTGATCCTAAGCGTATTGAGCTTGCGGCATATAACGGCATTCCACACTTGCTTACGCCGATTATTATTGAGCGCGATAAGGCAATCGCGGCTTTGCGATGGGCAGCACGGGAAATGGAACGACGGTATGAATTCCTTGCTCAGTTTAAAGTGCGCAATATTTCTTCCTATAATGCGCAGATCGCAAAAGGCGAGCATGATGAGCGCATTATGCCGTATATCGTCATCGTGATTGACGAGCTCGCAGACCTGATGTCTTCGTCCGCAAAGGAGGTAGAGGCGGCTATCGTGCGACTCGCACAGATGTCTCGCGCGGTAGGTATCCATCTTATCATTTCCACGCAACGCCCATCGGTAGAGGTAATCACGGGACTCATTAAGGCGAACATCCCTAGCCGTATAGCGTTTCAGGTAGCATCGCTCGTTGATTCGCGCACAATTCTTGATATGTCGGGTGCTGAGAAATTACTAGGGAATGGCGACATGTTGTTCTTACCGCCTGAAGCATCAAGACCGCGGCGTATCCAAGGAGCATTCGTGTCTGAAAAAGAAGTAAAAATGATTACCGATTACATTCGTGAGACCGCAGAGAGTATTCCTCTTATTGCGGGAGCAGAGCCGGCAGTAGATAGTATTGAACACGCACTTGAAAAGCCGCATTCAGTTGCAGGAAACGGCGGAGGGTGGGAAAGCGACGGTGCGGCTGATGGAAGCGACGAAGATCTTCTGGTGCGCGCTAAAGAGGTTATCGCGCATGCGCAGAAAGCATCAGCATCTTTACTACAACGGCGGTTGAAGCTCGGATATGCGCGAGCCGCGCGCATTATGGACCTACTCGAAGAAGAAGGGTGTATTAGTCCGCAGGATGGCGCTAAGCCTCGTCATGTGTTCATCGAGCCTCCCGCGGAAGCATCTGGTGAATTCGAGAACGACGATGAGTAATAGTATGCGTTCAGTGGCTATCACACCTCATGTGATCCGCGTCATAGTGCTTGCCATTATTTTAGTTGGCATCGGTGGATATTTTGGGTGGCAACTATACAACCTTTTTCGTCCGCCTTTTTTAGTGGTAACAAATCCTATAGGTGATATAATAACAGAGGAGCAAGTCATTGATTTCTCAGGACGTACGCAAAAAGAGAGCGATACCTCAATCAATGGAACACATATAGAGGTGACGGATACAGGGGTATTT
Source organism: Candidatus Azambacteria bacterium (assembly GCA_024654415.1). Lineage (GTDB taxonomy): Bacteria > Patescibacteriota > Minisyncoccia > GWC2-36-17 > WO2-46-25 > MEYI01. The sequence continues at coordinate 1,370 of JANLHQ010000010.1, forward strand.
CGGGAGCAGTTCCCATTACAGGACGGAATGAATGTTTTTGAGGTGAGATCAGTAAATAAATTTGGAAAGGAAACAAAACTTATTCGAAGAATTATTAAGCAATAAGGGTATGGCAAAAGAAGAACAAAAAGAAGAAACGCAAAAAGAAAAATCCGTCGCGCAGGCAGTACAAGAAATACAAGAAAAGTTCGGCGAGGGGTCTATTATGCGGCTGGGCGATACTAAGAAGGTAAATATTCCCGCGATACCGACGGGCTCGATTTCACTCGACGTTGCGCTTGGCGTTGGGGGCGTGCCACGAGGAAGGATCATCGAAGTATATGGGCCTGAGTCATCGGGCAAAACAACGCTCGCGTTGCATATCGTTGCGAATGCGCAGAAAAAAGGAGGCGTGGCGGCATTTGTAGACGCGGAGCACGCGCTTGACCCCGAATACGCAAAAAAGATCGGCGTAAACGTAGGCCAACTTCTTATTTCACAGCCAGACACCGGTGAGCAGGCACTTGAGATCGTGGAAACGCTCGTAAAGTCGGGTGGCGTAGACGTGATCGTGGTGGATTCGGTTGCCGCACTTACGCCCCGGGCGGAAATCGAGGGTGAGATGGGTCAACAGCATATGGGTCTGCAGGCGCGGCTGATGTCGCATGCATTGCGCAAGCTTACATCTGTTGTTTCAAAAACGCATACAACAGTTATTTTTATCAACCAGATTCGAATGCAGATTGGAGTTTTCTTTGGTAATCCCGAAGTGACGCCCGGAGGAAAGGCGCTGAAGTTTTATGCATCGGTGCGCATTGAGGTGCGTAAGGCGGCGCAGATCAAGAAAGGGGAAGATGTTGTGGGTAATAGAGTGAAGGCGAAAGTGGTGAAAAACAAAGTCGCCCCGCCGTTTAAAACCGCGGAGTTCGATATCATGTATAACGAGGGTATTTCGTATGAGAGCGACCTTATTACGCTTGCGTTCAAACACGGCATTATCAAAAAAAGCGGTACATGGCTTTCGTACAATAATGAAAAGATCGGACAGGGGCTTGATGCGGGCAGAAAACTGCTGAAAGCGGAGCCGGCGCTTGCGGAAAAGATAGCAGCAGAAGTGAAGGTGATAATAACGCAAGAGCAAAAAGCGTTCGCAGACGAAGGTGAAAGAAAGTAGATTTTTTGAGCGCGTTGCTTAAAAGAAAAAGAGGGTCTTTCAAAGACCCTCTTTATTTCTGTGCCAGGGAAGTTTTTAGATGGTTTCTAGTCTTAGCAGCACTAACTGTGCCTTATCAGCAAAGTCAAAAAGTTCATCCCCAAACTCCCCAACGTTAAAACAGCCTGTCGTGAGATGTTTTTTGATGTCCAATTCGAACATCATGGCATTGTTCCCTTTCTCGGTTTTGACTATCATGAAATGATTTCTAAAGTCTTTTAGGAGATCATTTGCTAAATAAATAGAAATCCTATCCCTGTAATTTACAAGATAAGACAAAAATTTATTTTGTGGCAACGTATCGGCTCCCAACTGATTAAATTGGAGAATTATTATCAGCTGACTCCCATTCTTTTGAATAAAACCAAGGGCAGCATCCATGACCTCAGTTTTCCCATATATGAGGGGATTTAAGTGGTCAGATAGAATGCATACTTTTCCTTCCGCCTCATCAAAAAGCGCCTCGATCATAACCGAGGCACGTTCATTGGAGCTGCAGTCTTGGTACTCATTTGATCCCTTTCTAGCGAGTAGGTCGAGTATTCTTTTAAACTCACTTCCAGCGAGTAGGTCGAGTATTTTTTTATACGCACTTTCCATGATATTTTCCTCCGTTTCTTTAGGGTTACGCCCTTGGGGCGGGCTATATATGTTTTTTAAGGAACTCTTTCTACCATGGTGTATTATACATAAAAAACACCATCCTTCAAGCATCTAAAAGAAGAAAATAAGAAACATGATAAATACCGGTTTTGTGATTGTGAAATTACAATAAACACCCCCCATGGGGTGTTTATTGTATCTGATGTGCGTGAAGGGAGTTAGAGGGGAAAACAGGAGTTCTTATCGATTGTCGTAGGCATAATTGCCATGTAGCGTGCTCGCTTAATGCTTTCTGCGACCATGCGCTGATGCTTTGCGCAGGTGCCGGTTCGTTGTCGTGGGAATACTTTTGCACGCATGGAAACGAGGGTGCGCAAAAACGCCGTATCCTTATAGTCGATCCATTGCGTGTTCGTTGAGCAGAAGCGGCATTGCTTCTTTTCTTTGCTGAACTGTTCGATCATACTGCGCACTGATCTCGATCTTTTTTTATTTGTTGGTGGCATAGTGGTGGTGAGTAGCTGTTAAAAAGGAATGTCTTTTACTTGAATCTCATCTTCAATGATAGGTACATCTTCCTCTGCGGGTGAGTGTGAATCTCGTCCGCCTGATGAAGGAGCACCGCCTCCCCCTAACTTAGGACCCATTTGCATGTTTTCTGCGATAATCTCTGTGCGGAATTTTTTTGTGCCATCTGGCGCTTCCCATGTTCGTGTCTCGATCCTTCCTTCAACAAGTGCGAGCTGGCCTCTTTTGAGGTATTGTGCGCAAATCTCTCCGAGGCGACCCCACGCAACTATATTATGAAATTCTACTTTTTGCTGGCGTTGTTTCTGTTGGTCAAAATAAAAACGATTGGTGGCGATGCCGAACGTAGTAACGGTTTGGCCGGAAGGAGTGGTTTTTGATTCTGGATCTCGTGTGAGATTTCCCAAGATCATTGCTTTGTTGAGATTCATAGGACTCTGTGAAGTTATTTATTCAATACTTCTTCAAGCTTCTTGTCGAGATCTCCAAGATCGGCCTTCTTTTCTTCTTGTACTGAAACCGCGCCTTCTTTCTTGAAGATAGATTTTTCTACCGCCTCTTTATCCATTACATCTTTTTGTGTTTTTTCGTATGCAGCCGCTTGCGCTGGTTTTTTAAGTTGTGCGAGCTGGCTCTTGTCTACGGTGATAATAAGGTGTCGTAATACAGATGAATCGAGGATAAGTTTTTTACCGAGGTCTTTTATGGTGCTTGGGACGGCGAGGAAGTGAAACCAGCCAAAATAGCCCTGGTTTTTATTTTTGATAGCATATGCGAGGCGTCGTTTAAATGGCGCTTCTTCTTTGCTTACCTCATCCGCGCGAACACCGAGCATATCCTTGATCTTCTGGGAATATGCAATAGCCTCCTCATCAGTGATGTCGGGGGAGATAAAATAAGAAAGCTCATAGAGCTTTTTTTCTGTGTTTTCTGGCATACAGGGAATACTGTACTATAGGGCGTATAAAAATGCAATACCTTGCTGATTATTATGCCTTGAACCCAGTTTTGAGCGACTTATTCGTATATTCCTTGGCGGTGGCCGATGCGGACAACGAGGACAAGCAGCTCTTTTTTATATACTGCGTAGATAATGCGATAAGGCCACACGCGGGCTGAATACAAGCCGCCAAACTCTCCTTTGAGTTTTTTCCCGGAAAAGGGGCTTTCTTCCAGACCATGTAGCGCCAGCAGAATTCTTACTCTATCACGAGCTTTTATTTTAGCGAGGTCCTTTTCCGCCTTTGGCGCGAAGCGTATGTGATATTCCATGCGTGCGTTTTTGTATCGTTGTTGCTTTCTTGCCGCCGGTTATTTCTTCCAAGGTCTTATATTTTTTGTATGCCTTTGTCGCAACGGCATGACGAGCTTGTTCGGCGTCTTTTTTCAGATCAGGGAACTCCTGTATGACCTCGAGTGTTTCCTGCCATGATTCAAATTCGTCTGCCGACATAATAACAACATACGGCCGTCCTTTTTCAGTGAGGGTATAGTGAATGTACGGCTTTTGAACCTTTTGTGCTATCTGAAAGATCTTTTTTCGCGCTTCGGATATTGATAGTGTGGTTTGCGTATTCATATGTACATAATAGCGTACATATGAATAGCTCGTCAAGCGTAGCCCTACTATTTATTTACAAATAGGGATTAGATCCTGAACTCTATCACATTCTCGCCTTTGACGACATATTTTTTACTCCCACCTCCCTCCGCCTTCGCGAAGGGAGGTGGGTTTTTGTTTTTGACAAGTTGAGCGAGTACTCAACATGAGCCCAGAGTTATTTATACAAATTACTATGAGTGTTCACGAGAATAAAAAGAGCTGTATCAATGCCAATCGGTTCATAGAGAGCGCGCGGATCGCCGGTAATATTAATACTGCGATAGCATCCCCATTTTCCGCCCAACGCATGATTATGTAAAAGGGGATCAAGCGGATTTTCCATAAATAGCACTATTTTTTCATCGCACTTTTTCTGTTCGCTTATACGCAGTTTTTTATAATGCCGCTTGAAGTTTCTGTGAAAAATTACATCCATTTCGCGCGCAGGTTATGAGCGAAGATACTTGAGTGCTTTCGCGGTTGATGTGAAAATAGGAGAAATACTTTTTTTATTTTCATAATCCTGATGCGCTTCACGGAACAGCTTTTCTACCTCCGGACGAAGTTGTGGCGCCATGGAAAGGGAAAAGGCTCTTTCGCGCACGAATTCCTTCAGATACGCATTGACAACGGTGCTTAACGGAACGCCAAGCTCCCGGGCGATTTTTTGCGCCCCCTCCTTTACCTCCTTATCGGTTTTGATGTTTAATACTACTTTGTTCATATAACCATTGTATGCACAACAGTTCTATTTGTCAACTATCTGCTCACCTGATGGCATTGGACCAGTGTTATATCTTAAACTCGATCACATCTCCATCTTTGACTACGTATTATTTGCCTTCGGTGCGGAGAAGTCCTTTTTCTCGAGCGGCAGCGTAGGAGCTTGATTTTCGCTTATATATGAATTATCATACACGCATATGGCTACAGCAATTTTCTCAAAAAAAATGTCAGGAGAGGCAAAAGCAGTGATCGCACAGGTGGTGCGGGATGTGTTAGAGGATCCTGATTTCGGGCGCGTACTTAGCGGGCGAGCCGAAGCACGCCTGCGAAAAGCAAAGGGTTCCAAACAAAAGACCGTTCCATTTGCGGCGATTAAACGCACATACCTCTCGTAATGGTGCAGTGGGCGCTAGTATTTCAAAAAGACGCTGAAAAAGATCTCGTACGGGTAGGAAAAACCGTACGCGTTCGTGTCATTGAACGGTTGGAGTGGCTTGTAGAGAATTTTGATTCCGTAAATCATCTGCCGCTTATCGAAAGATACGCGGGATTTTTTAAACTTCGCATCGGTGATTGGCGGGTGATATATAAAATTGATTGGAAGAAAAATATTATCACAGTATGCTATATTGACCACCGTAGCAGGGTTTATAAATAAATTCATTACGGTTATACGCGTAAAAGCGACCAGCTTGGTCGCTTTTCAACTAGCGAAGTCCGACTTCGATAGTTATATCTTAAACTCGATCACATCTCCATCTTTGACTACGTATTCTTTGCCTTCGGTGCGGAGAAGCCCTTTTTCTCGCGCTGCAGCAAATGAGCCGGCATTCAAGAGGTCTTGCCAGTTGATGACTTCCGCGCGGATGAATTTCTTCTCAAAGTCGCCATGGATCTCTGCGGCCGCCTGCGGCGCTTTGGTGCCTTTTCTAATAGTCCATGCCCGCGTTTCCATTTCGCCGGTGGTGATATATGTTTCAAGGCCGAGGAGTTCGTAGCTTTTTTGAATGAGCGCATCAAGGCCTGACGCATCCGCAATACCAAGCTCTTTTTTATATTCTTCTCGATCTTCTTGGGAGAGCTCGTTCAGTTCGAGTTCGATTGACGCATCAAGCACCACAAATACCGCAGCGTTTTTTTTAAAATACTCCATCAGTCGCTGGTAGCGTTCGTCGTTGAGCTCGTCGAGATTCTTTCCGCCAAGTTTTTTATTGAGCACATACAGGATTGGTTTTGCAGTGAGCAGGTTGAGCTCTTTTACAAACGGCAGATCACCCGGCTCGAACGAAAGGGTGTTTACCAGTGCGCCGCTTTCAAGTGCTGTCTTTATTTTTTCTAGCAGTTCTTTTTCAATAGCGAGCTCTTTATTACCACTCTTTGCGTCGCGGGTCGTTTTTTCAAGCCGCTTGGTGACGGTGCTTAGGTCAGCGAAGATAAGCTCCAGATTAATAACTTCAACATCACCAAGCGGGTCGATGCGCTTCTCAACGTGGATGATATTCTCGTCTTCAAAAATGCGCACCACCTGCGCTATCGCTTTTGTTTCGCGGATATGCGAAAGAAATTGATTGCCCAATCCTTCCCCTTGGGATGCGCCGCGTACTAAGCCGGCGATATCAGAGAACTCTATAATGGTCGGTATGATTTTTGTTGTATGAGAAAATGCCGCGAGCTTTGCTAGTCGCTCATCGGGTACGGCAACCACACCCACGTTCGGCTCGATTGTGCAGAACGGGTAGTTTTGAATATCAACTTGTTTTTTGGTGAGCGCTTTGAACAGGGTTGATTTACCCACATTCGGAAGACCCACGATACCTATTGATAAAGACATAATGTTCTACATTGTAATATAGAAGGTGTATAATGGAAATAAGGGAAAAATGCAAAGGGTGGTTTTGAATATAAATCATGGTGGAGATATTATAATAATGGTGGCACCTTTTATCACTGAGTTAGATGCTTTAAGACATTCGGTGAATAAAGGCAAACCCTTTGGCAAAGACGGCTGGGTTGATAGATCTGGTTTAAGATTAACTACGAGAGGAAGGGGGGCCTAAAAAAGGTACCTGACACGTAGCACTATTATTTTGAGTTTGTTTACATCACTTGACCCTATGTAAGCAAAGGTGTATACTTTGTTTACATTGATAATAAGATGTAAGCAAACATGAAATCCATAGAAATTGGCAAGCTTAAAGAACAGAGGGAGGGCTTTAAGGCCTTCATTCTAGCACCCTTTCCTCCTAAGAGTGGGTTTGAATTTGATCCAAAAATTCTAAAAAAAAATGATGAGGCTACGCGTCTCCTTGGTAAGCTCGACGGCATAACAAAACTCCTACCTGACGTAGATTTCTTTTTGAGCATGTATCTTCGCAAGGATGCGGCATCCTCAAGTCAAATTGAAGGTACGATGGCAACTATGATTGATGCAATCGAAGCAGAAGTGCAATCGAGTATAAATATTCCAGAAGATGTCGATGATATTTTGCATTACATTAAAGCACTTAATTATGGAATGAAGCGTGTTCAACAGGACGACTTTCCAATGGCCCTCCGTTTTGTTAGAGAGCTGCATAAGCAATTAATGGACAAGGCTCGAACGACTCATTATTCCGATCCCGGGGAATTCAGAAAATCTCAAAATTGGATCGGTGGTACTCGTCCCGATAACGCCCATTTCGTGCCACCTCCTGTCGAGGAAATGCACACAGCCCTCACTGATCTTGAGAAATTCATGCATTCCAATGACGATGTTCTTACCCTTGTCAAAGCGGCATTGATTCACGCTCAATTCGAGACAATCCACCCGTTTCTTGATGGTAACGGCAGAACCGGTCGTATGCTTATAACTTTCTACCTTTGGAAAGAGGGCTACTTGGAAAAACCGGTATTATTCCTATCTTCTTACTTTAAGAAGCATCAAAAAAGCTATTATGAACGCCTATTTGGCTACCATTTTGGAAATGTCTCTGACTGGGTAGATTTTTTTCTTGATGGTGTTATTGAGATTGCCGGTGAGGCAATTGATATCGTTGGGAAAATTACTGCGTTACGAGAAAAAGATATGCTAAAAATTCATACTCTCGGTAAGCGCTCCTCGAAGAGTGCGTCGTTGGTATTGCCAAGGCTTTACGAACAGCCGATCGTCAATGTTGCAACGATCCAAAAATGGACCGGTTTTTCTCGTGTTGGTTCACAGTCCGTAATCAATCGCTTTATTGAGATGGGTATTCTTACACCAAAAGATAAAGATAAGAAATATGGACAATCATATATTTATAAAAAATATATAGATATGTTTGCTGAATAAAAACATGCCAAAGGAAATCGCCAACAAAACTAAAGGAGAGACTTACTATAAATGCACTCATTGCGGAATGGAGTTATTGATAGATTTGGTTTAAAATTAACTACGAGAGGAAGAGGGAGGCTTAAAAAAGGTACCTGACACCGATTCCTATATCAGCAATATTGAGAATGGTCGTATGAATCCTACTCTTTCGACTTTGGAAAAAATTGCTGGAGCATTGGGGATTTCCAGTAGCGAACTTTTGAAATAATTTATGAAAAAATTACCAAAAATTATTGATAACAACAGAAAATCTCTTCTAGATGTTATTTCTGAGATCGCTCCGAATTTTAAAGAATTATCAATTGCCACTGGATACTGGGATATTGAAGGAATGAAATTAGTTTTAGATTCAATCAAGAATTACAAAAAGATTCGCATTTTAATTGGTCGTGAGCCACTTTTGAAACGAAATAACAAAGAAGGGATCGAACAACCAGAACCTGATTATCCTGATCAAGATTTTTTCGAAGATCTCGAAAGAATTAATCCAACTCTTGAATTGAAAGAGGTTGTTATAAAAATGAAAGAATTGATTGATAACAATCAGTTAGAAGTTCGTGTCTATCGCCGATCATTTTTACACGCCAAATGTTATATTTTTGGAAGCTATGAGTCATCCGAAGCGGTTGGAATTATAGGATCGTCAAATTTCACTAGAAATGGAATTACTACAAATGCAGAATTAAATGCACTTGAATCTGATCATCGCGTTGTAATGTTTCAGCCAAAATCAGCCGAACAAGAAATTGGTCATTTATTTTGGTTTGATGAATTATGGAATGATGAAAAAACAGAAGAATGGACAGGAAAGTTTATTGAGCTTTTAAATAATTCTAATCATGGGGAACATATTTTCAGCCCATATGAAATGTATATACATAGTTTATATCAGATATACAAAGACGAGTTGGTTTCAGATATAAAAGTTCACGAAGATTCCGAGGATGTTTTGCATGCTTTTCAGATTAGAAATGCGGAGCTTATCTTGAAAAAACTATTTAAACATGGAGTCGCAATGCTCGCCGATTCTGTTGGTCTTGGTAAGACAGTCACAGCAGGGGCAGTGATAAAAAAGTATATTGATAATAAAAATCTTAAGAAGCCACGCATTGAAGTCATTGTCCCAGCATTTCAAAAACCTCAATGGCAATCAGAACTAGCTATACATCACGACATTATTGTTGGCATTGATCGTGTTTATATATCTTCCTTACAGAATACGGGAGAATTAGAGAATAGAAGGAAAATTGACGAATTTAGACCAGTTGATCTTTTTGTTATAGATGAGGCTCATAACTTAAGGAATGGAAACAGTGAGAGGTACAAAGCTCTTATTGACTGGATTCAAGACAATGAAGGATGTCATGTTTTATTAATGACAGCGACTCCAATTAATAATCAACTTTCAGATTTTGCTACTCAAATTAATTTAGCTTCTGGTGGCAGAGAAGATCTATTTTATGTTCAACTTCCTAAAATGGGCGGACGACAGCAGACTATAAAAGAACATTACGACGCTATTATCGACCTTGACCGTGAAATTAAACGAGAAGTGAGAGATGGTAAACCAATGGATACCGAAAAAATAAATAAAGTTATGCGTCCTATATTGCAACATTTCATGGTGAGATCAACTCGAGATGGGATCGAACGTGAATTTGGAGGAGTCATAGATAAAAATGGTGAACTAATTAAATTTCCAAAATCATATTCATTTGAGGAGCGGTACAAGTTTATAGACAAACCTTCTATTTTCGAAAAAGTAGAACACAAGGAACTTCCATTAGAAGAAATGCTGTC
>JANLHQ010000012.1 GCA_024654415.1 Candidatus Azambacteria bacterium
ATTGATTCCAAGATTTGAGAGTGAAGGGATGAAAGTGGCTCTTGGAAAATACGAAGGAAATGTATTTATCGCTTCCATCGGGAAGCGATGATATTGAGAGTGACAGTGTTGTTCCTAGACAGCTACAGACCACCGAAGATATGGATGCGAGGCTTAAAAAGCTGATCGAGCTAAAAAAAGAGTGGAAATAAAATTATGGTGATTGGTTAAAATAGATCCACCGAGGATCTTTATCCAATGAGCAAAGCGTTGACGGAATAAATGATTTATGATAAAGAAAACACACGGTAAAACGCCGTGTGTTTTCTTTAACAACTATATAACGCACTATCGCGTACCTATAAAGGAGGGTGAAATGATAAGAAGAAAACGGATGGATGATGTAATCGCTTTTGTGCTTGCGGGCGGTGCTGGTGAGCGTTTAATGCCGCTTACGGCTGGTCGGGCGAAGCCAGCTGTGCCGTTTGGGGGAAAATGGTTCATTATTGACCCCGCCCTGTACAGTCTCTACCATTCAGGGTTGAACACCATAAAGGTGCTGACGCAGTCCAGTAGTCAGCCACTTATTCAGCATGTAGCAAGATGTTGGCCTCGAAGACCAAACGGTGATGATTACATTGAGGTTGTTCCCGCCCAGCAGCAAACGGGCAAGGATTGGTACACGGGCACTGCAAATGCTGTATTTCAAAACCTTGATATTTTGGCTCAGAATCCAGACTTTGAATTGATCGCAATCTCTGCCGGCGATCACATCTTTAAGTTTGATATGAGCCAGATGAGAGAGTTCCATGATCATAAAAAAGCAGATTTTACAATCTGCGGGGTGGAGCTTCCTGTGCACGAGGTGGCGGGAAGATTCGGTGTTATCGTGGTTGATGAAAACAGCAGAGTAATCGACTTTCAAGAAAAGCCGATGAGTCCTGCCGAGATCCCAGGAAAACCAGGGCTCTGTTATGCAAGCATGGGTAATTATATTACTCATGTAAAAATCATTCGCGAAGTTCTTACGGAGGACGCAAACAACCCTGCGTCTTTGCATGACTTTGGAAAGGATGTGATTCCCATGATGGTCCATGGCGGACTCGGCGTGTATGTATATAATTTTGCCGAGAACAAAGTGCCGGATCAGAAAAAACCGTACTGGGTTGATGTGGGGGCCATTGGCCCTTATCATCAGGCCAATATAGATCTGGCGGGAAAAGATCCCGAACTGAACCTATACTCTCAGGAGTGGCCAATTATGACTCCTCCTGATAAGGAGCCCCCTGGAAAGCATGCGCGGAAGTCCAGCGTGGAGTACTCTCTTCTTAGTGGCGGAGATATTCTTGATGGGGCTTCTGTTAGCCACTCTGTATTTGGGAGAAGGGTGACCGCAAGCTTCGGATCAAAAATCGAGCAATGCATTCTTTTCGACCGAGTAATCGTTGGAGAGGGAGCAGAGGTGTTTCGCACTATTGTATGCGAAGACATCAGCATTCCTCCACACGCTAAAATCGGTCTTTCAGATAAGGATGACCGAAAGATGGGAATCTTTATTGACCGTGATAGTGGTATACGGGTTATACCACGAGGATTTATTTTCTCCAGATAAGTAACAAGATACAAAATAAAACCCAGGGATATTATCCCTGGGTTTTTTATTTATTAAAGAATGTATAATCTATACATGGAGAGAATTATTGACAAACTAAAGAAAATATGATAAAGAAAACATACGGAAGATCCCATATGTTTTTTGAAAAGTGAATAAAATAAAAAGAGGTTTACACAAACTCGTCATGTAGGAATATCAAGGAGGGGAAGATGAAGAAAGAAATAGGAGTCGGAGATGAAATGATGCTTGAGTTCTTTGTGCAAAACGGTCTTTTTTATGAAGCACAGAAAGTGATAGAATCTTCTGGGAGAAATATGTCTTCGGAGGAGCTACGAACGGTCATAAGAGCTTGCTTTGCAAGGGAATTACTACTTGTTGCCAATGACGCAATCATTCTTTTTCCTGAGGGAGGTGAGAAAAACTACTTTTTCAGGATGCTCATCGTTGCGTGTTTAAAGAAAAATCTTTTAGACATCGCAGGAAAGGTGATTGCGCTTCTTCCACAAGGGAAGAAGACTGATTTTCTTATCAATCTCCATACCAAAACCTGTATCGAGAACGGTAACCTAAGAGAAGCCATAGAAGCTAAAAAGCTTATTGGCAAAGAACTCGAACAAGAAGAAATTGAGGAGATCATTGTGTTCTGCCTCGACAACTGCTTGCCGAGCGAGGCAAGCAGGGCTGTAAAACTTCTTTATGATGAGGGGGCTCGAGAGCGCTATCATAAGAAGATCTTACATATGTACCTCGAAGATGGGCTATATGAAAGCGCGAGAGGCATAGCTAGGGAATTAAACTTGCACAAATAAGGAGGGTGTGGGGATGGAGAATTCTAAAGATGAGGTACAGAAAAAAAGAGTTCCAGATGATACCCCGAGCTGGAAGAGGATGGAAATCCTTCGGATGTATTACTATCACATCCTCTCCGAAGACCCACTGGATGGGACAGCGTTTGATCTCGCTGTCTTGAGTGCACTTAAGGAGTTAGAGGAAAAATTTCCTCGTCCTCCTGAAAAAAAGGTTGGCACTCATTTAAGGTGCGGAGGAGTACTTATCAAAATAGATGGGTACATCCAGTGCGAAAGGTGTAGGCATTACATCTGTGGGATACCTGAAGGTGGCTCTACATAAATAAAAAAGAAAGGAAAAAACAAAACCGCCACATGCGAAAAGCTGTGGCGGTTTTTATTTTTACTAGTTTTTTTCACTGATTTTTCAGTTTATGCATTATATGATATAGTGTAGGCATAAACGATGTCTGAATATCTCAAAAGAAACAGTACTGAATTAAAAGTACTTTTTATTTATCTATTTGCCTTAACGGCGATAGGGTTTTGTATTGTAAAATACAACAGCGTTCCCCCTGAAATAGAGGCTGCGCCTGAGATTCAGAAAACAACAATAATTGAGGAAAAGGTGTTTGGATACTCGGTAACTGGGCGGCCGATTGATGGCTATGAAATAGGAAGTGGTGGCAATGTTATTCTTTTTATGGGGGCTATCCATGGGGACGAAATGGGTACGGCTGATTTGTTGAATTCATTAGTAGATGAGATCAAGGCCGATCCGAGTATCGTGTCTCAGAATAGAAAACTCATCATAATACCCATCAGCAATCCGGATGGGTATTATGATCGCACTGATAAACTTAACGCGAATAGTGTTAATCTAAACCTTAATTTTGCTACGTTAGATTGGCAGGATCATGGACCTGAGGGGACGTTTGCAGGTGATGCTCCATTTTCTGAGCCCGAGAGTGTAGTTATAAAAGATATTGTCGAACAATATAACCCAAGTGTAATGATCTCATATCATTCGCAAGGGGCGCTCGTTACCCCTGAAGCGACTCCTGCTTCTGAGCTATGGGCTCGTTGGTATGCTGATAAAGTGGGATATGCATATTTTGACGATTGGGATTTTCCCGGTATGGCAACCAAATGGTTTGTAGAGGCAACTCATAATCCGGCTATTACAGTGGAGATCACATGGAATTTACAAAGCGACTGGGAGATGCATGAGCCCGTCTTACGTGAATTGATATCGTCTGATGATGACCCGGTGCAGATATATGATGAGCCTGCCATTCAGGAGGAATCAAATTAAAAAACACCCCATACAGGGTGTTTTTTAATAAAATAATAAAGAGATTATTTTTTCTTTGCTGTCTTTTTTGCTGGACGGCTCTTAGGGCGCAGGGTGGTAGTGGCACGCGCAACCTCTTTGGCAATATCTTTCCAATGACCTCGTAATTCTCCGACAAATTCTACGACATCTTTTGGGTTGAGCTGTTTGAGGGTTTTGTATTGGCTCGCGACTTCCTTGACAACCGCATGGTAGGCCTTTTCATTTACTTCAGGAAGCTTCTCGAGTTGCTCGAGGACCTCTCCTTTCGCTTTAAGCGACCATGCTTTTACTTGCTTGCGGTGCTTCTGTGCATTTTTTGAACCGTATAAAAAGTAGGTACCTGCAATTGCCGCTGCAACTGCGGCAACACCTGCGCCAACCGCTGCTGAGCTGACCGATGATTTTGCTTTTTTAGGCGATGCAGCCCCTTTCTTTGCGACTGTTTTTTTCGTCATAATGATAGTTAATTATTTAAGCTCTTTTTTCTTTCGAACGATTTTTCGACGTTTAATAAACAAAGTAAGAAAGTAATCAAGAATAGACCTCGCTTTTGTTCCTTCTTCTTTTGCGGCCGTACGGAGCGCATCAATATCTTGAGCGAGCTTATCTCCCTCTTCTCTCGCTAATGCAGAAAGATGACGCATATCTTTAAGGATGGGAATAACATAGAAGAGCGCGACCGCAAACCCCGCCGTAAGAAGGATAACAAAAATGCTCGTAATGAAAAAAAAGATATCTGCTTGAATAAGTGTTTCCATAAGCCTATTATATCATATTTTACTAATTGCTACTAAGAATATCCACTTTTTAGCTTGACGTAGAGATGCTCAGGAGTATGATTAATAGCAAGGAGAGTGGTATCATTAAAGAAATTAACACACATATATATGGATGTTCAGAACAACGTACCGAACGAGGGGAGCGCCCCGGAGAAGGTAGAGAGCAAAAATGTGCTCATGGCGATTTTTGCATACATCGGGCCATTGGTCATTGTTTCGTATATTATTGCGAAAGATAATGCTTTTGCAAAGTTTCACATCAAGCAGGGGTTTGTATTATTTGTTATTGAATTGGCGGTGTGGGTTCTTGGGATGATGATGTGGCAGTTAATGCCGCTTTTTAGCATTATTAATATTGCTACCTTTGCGCTTTCGATTATCGGTATCGTAAACGTTTTAAAAGGAAAGCAGGAGGAACTTCCGTTCGTGGGAAAATTTTCTAAGCATTTCCCTTTATAATGTCCCAATATAATCATATCCTTGTATAGGAGGATATGATGTAATCTGGTATAATACGTACATTAGAATTAACATGCTTCCATTTTTTATGGCAAAAGGAAACAATGCCCAGAGAAAGCAAGTGAAAAAGCCCAAGAAGGCAAAGAAGAAGTAGATCAAAAAAGCACCCTGTAGGGTGCTTTTTTGATAGGGGGTCACCGAGGGCCCTTTCATGTACGATATATTCTTAAGAAAACAGGAACATTCGGTGGAAATCTGGTACAATGATTTTATATGACACAAGAGCAGGCCCTCTCTATATTAAAAACCGGTGCAAACGTATTTTTAACCGGCGCACCCGGGTCTGGTAAGACGCATACGGTGAATGAGTATGTGGCGTATTTGCGCGCGCATGGTGTTGAGCCTGCAATCACCGCTTCCACTGGAATCGCGGCAACACATATTGGGGGGATGACGATTCACTCATGGAGCGGTATTGGTATCAGAACAACATTACAAAAGGAAGATCTTCAGTCGATTGCGACAAGCGACTATATCGCAAAGCGCGTGCGACGCGCTAAGGTTCTTATCATAGATGAAATATCTATGCTTTCACCTGGAACGCTTGTGATGGTGGATGCGGTGTGTCGAGAAATTAAGCAGAGTGCAGACCCGTTCGGGGGTATTCAAATCGTTATGGTGGGCGACTTTTTTCAATTACCGCCGATTATAAAAAAGGAAGCCGGAAAAAGCATACAGACCACGCTGATCGAACAAGCTTCAGAGAAGCAAGCTCGCTTTGCATATGATTCTTCCGCATGGACTCGAGCACACCCCATCGTGTGTTATCTCACAGAACAGCACCGACAGGATGACACAATTTTTCTTGATCTACTTTCAGCAATACGGCGCAATGCTTTCGGCAGTAATCATCTTTGTCATCTTGAAACGAGAAAACTTGAGCGCCACGGAGCGCCCAAAAGCGCCCCAAAACTTTTTTCTCATAATGTTGATGTAGATCGCGTGAACAATGACATGCTCGCAACGCTTTCTGGTGAGGCGCACTCGTTTAGCATGTCTTCGCAGGGCCCGTATGCGCTCGCTGCCGCGCTACAACGAGGATGCCTTTCGCCTGAAACGCTCTATCTTAAAATTGGCGCGTCGGTGATGTTTACAAAAAATAATCCTAAGGAAGGGTTTGCGAATGGCACGCTTGGTGTGATTGAGGCGTTTGACGAGGTGAGCGGACATCCGATTGTCGCGACGCACAAAGGAGTGCGAATTACAGTTGAGCCTATGGATTGGACCGTAGAGGAGAGCGGCAAGGTTCGCGCGCGCATTGCCCAGCTGCCGCTTCGCCTTGCATGGGCCATCACGGTGCACAAAAGCCAAGGCATGAGTTTGGATGCGGCAGTGATGGATTTAAGCGCGGTGTTTGAATTCGGGCAGGGATACGTCGCGCTCTCGCGAGTGCGACGTCTTTCTGGTTTGTATCTTTTAGGTTGGAACGAGCGCGCATTTTTAGTACATCCAGAAGTACTGGCGAAAGACGAATTATTTCATGTAAATTCCGCCACTAGTGAGGTTGAGTTTTCTGCTATTTCGTCGGTAAAGCTGCAAAAGATGCAGGATGATTTTATTGTCGCGTGCGGAGGGAAGAAACGTGCGAAACGAAAGACGCCTGACGTCCAAGAAGGAAAAAGCGAGAGTGGCGGTAGGTTTGAGAAAATGAGGGAAAAACATCCGAATGCCTATCGGGCATGGGATAAAGCGCAGGATGAGAAATTGGAAGAACTCTTTACTAAAGGCATTTCCGCAGCTGATTGTGCAAAGAAACTCGGTAGAAAGGGCGGAGCTATTCGGTCGCGTCTTATTAAGCTCGGCCTTATGGAGGAGTGATAAGAATGTATGGAAAATCAATCGCTCGAATGGTATAATGAATAAGTTAATCAACAAGTCTAATAATGTAAAAATTATGAAAAAAGGATATAAAGATAATATTGAAAAGTTAGCGCTTGAAAACGAAAACTTTCGTACAGTGCTCTATACCGCGCAACATTGTCAGCTAGTCTTAATGTCGTTGAGGCCAGGGGAGGAAATCGGTTCAGAAGTGCATGAAGAGGGAGATCAGTTTTTCCGGTTTGAAAAGGGAGAAGGGAAAGTAGTCATTAATGAAACAGAATACACAGTTGGCGACGGGGACTCTGCTATTGTACCGGCAGGTGCCACGCATAATGTTATCAACATATCTCAAACAGTCGCGCTGAAGCTCTATACTATTTATGCACCCCCGCATCATCGGGATAGCATTATCAGAATTACTAAAGAAGAAGCAGAGGCAAATGGCCCTGAGTTTGATGGCACAACGACGGAATAATGTGCTCTCGTGATGCGTGAAGTGTGCGGGGAGTATGGATATGGATGAAATTATAATTGATAAAATAGTTCGATCTAAAAGAAGAACCATCGCATTGGTGGTGTCTGCTGATGCAACCCTTATCGTGCGCGCCCCGATGCGGGTGAGTGTGTCATATATTAATGATCTCGTGGAGAAAAAAAGAGCGTGGGTTCTTGCGAAACAGAAGCAGGTCGCGCACCGAAATACACTTATCCCGCACAAGAAATTCGTAAATGGGGAGGAGTTTCTTTATTTAGGGGAGCACCACCCATTAAAAATAGGCGAGTGCAGGGCTATTACCGCCACAGATCATTTATATTTTCCTGAGAAATATATTCCGCGTGCCCGTGTGAAAATGATCGAATGGTACAAGAAAAAAGCACGAGACATAATAACTGAACGCGTTGAGCACTATAGCGCAATGACTGAGTGGAAGTTCACATCAATAGCTATCACCGGCGCGCAAAAGCGCTGGGGCTCATGTGGGCCTAAGGGGGCGCTTCATTTTAGTTGGCGACTCGTTATGGCTCCACGTGATATTATTGATTACGTCGTGGTGCATGAGCTCGCGCATATACCAGAGAGAAATCATTCGGCACAATTTTGGAATAAGGTTGGTATGGTACTCCCTGATTACGCGGAGCGGAAGCGGTGGCTGAGAGAGCATGGTATGAAATGCACACTATAAGCATAAACAAGCAGAATGGTTATACGTATGAAACTTAATACTTTTTCTAAGTTAATCATTGCAGTTGGGATCTCGTTTCTTCCTGGTATCATCGGTTTTGTTTTTACTGCCCCCGCTATTCCTGAATGGTATGCGTTCATTCAGAAGCCGGTGCTCACACCTCCCTCCTGGATTTTTGGCCCTGTATGGACCGCGCTATACTTGCTTATGGGTATTGCGGCGTTTGTGGTGTGGACCCGCATATCTACTGGTCTTCGTGAGCGGAAAAGAGCTCTTGTTATCTTTGATGTTCATCTGGCACTGAATGCCCTGTGGTCAATCCTTTTTTTCGGTTTCAGGAACCCAGGCGTGGCACTTATTGAAATTATTGTACTTTGGCTTTCAATACTTCTAACTATCTTTGTTTTTTACAAGGCTTCCCGTCTCGCGGCAGTGCTACTCGTGCCGTATATTCTTTGGGTGAGTTTCGCAGTATACTTAAATTACGCAGTGTGGGTATTAAATTAAGAATAAGCATTAGTCATTAACGTATTTTTATGGAACACCACATAATAGAAGAGTCCCGGATATCTGCGTTTCTCTTCTCAAACACAAAGATGGCATGGTTTTGGACAATAATCCGCGTATATGTTGGGTGGATATGGCTTGAGGCGGGGTGGGTGAAAGCACATAAAGATGTGTGGGTTGGTTCAGACGCGGGTGTGGCGCTCACCGGATTTTTAAAGGGAGCACTGGGAAAGACGGGCGGAGAGCATCCTGACGTGCAATGGTGGTATGCGTGGTTTCTGGAAAATGTCGTTATGAAGCATACAGTTGGCTGGTCTTACCTTGTGACGTATGGAGAGATATTGGTGGGAGTTGCGATGATAATCGGAGCGCTCACCGGTATCGCAGCATTTTTTGGTTTGTTTATGAATTTAAACTATCTTCTTGCTGGAACAGTGAGTATTAATCCGATTTCATTTACCTTAAGCATTGGTATTATTCTTGCGTGGAGAATTTCCGGTTATTTTGGTGTTGATAGATATTTACTTCCGGCACTTGGCCAGTGGTGGAGTCCGAAGAGAATATCGCACACCCAGGAAGCACCGCCACATCAAAGTCAAGTGTAATATAAGTACAGCAAAAACTTCATTAATCTATATGGGGTTTTTGTTGTATTTATGCGGCTTTTTCAGCTCTTTGGGTTGACTTACTCTGCTTTTTCTAGTATAAATAAGGGAATATTTAAGCTTCCAGACAGGCATTTCATTCATTAAATACCGAGAAAGATAAGAATGATCATACTTTCAAATGACTATACGTCAAACACGCCAAGTTCGCGTATAAAATCGCAAGGAGGTCCGGCGGCGTTTGCAAAAATATTCTCTCGTTATGTTACCGCGCGCGGACATCAGTGGGTGGGAATTATAGAAAAAACTGACACACGAAAGGTGTTTCGCCATCAGAAAAAAGAATACTCAAAAAAACGCACGTATGTTGAGGTGCGTTATAATAGAAAATATATAACCCATATAACGAAAGCGACAAAAAACATTGATCCTTGTGAGGTGCTCAGTCCGAGGATTATACATCTGGCGAAGGTTATAAGGAGTATAAGTCCGGATATTATTTTTTTAAACGGGTTTTCCCTGTCCTCTTGGGTGTTGATGATGGCTGGGCACATGGCCGGTATACCAATTGTTATGCAGCATGCCGGCATTTGGGGAAAAGAAATAAAAATGTATTCCGATTGGTTTCCCTCAGCAGCAAGAAAAATTTTATATGAAATGGAACGCGATATATCTCGTTTTGCCGATCATGAAATATTTTTAAATAAACGGAGTTGGCAAGCGTATAATGAAAGCGTAGCGCAAGTTGGCGCGCATCGCGCAACCGTTATCCCGCTGCCGTATGCGTCGTTTGTTTATCATGAAAAAAAGCGCAAAAAAGACGCATATGATATTGGCATTGTTGCGCGATGGGACAGGATAAAAAATCACGAAGCATTTTTGCGTGTTGCAAAAAAAGCACATGAAAAAAAAATGCCATGGACGTTTCACGCGGTAACATCTATTCCAGACACATCCACTAAGAAAAAGTTTAAAGATGAATATCGGAAATTCATATCTGTTAAAAAGCCGATGGATCGGAAGGGCATTACGCGTTTTTATAAAAAAATGGATCTCATGATCCTCCCATCTCATTTTGATGTTTCTCCATTCGTGGTCATTGAAGCGGCAATGGAGGGGACTACTACACTTATTTCCCCCAACGTCGGACATGCCGATGAGTATAAAAAAGCAGGTGCGCAAAAATGGGTAATCGATTTTTCCGATGTTGCGGCAGTGGTACGGCGTATACAAAAAATAATATCCACGGCGCCACCCAAAAAGCTTATCCGCTCATTTGAAAAATTGCATAATCCTGAACGGGTGTGTTCCCAGTATTTGCAACTTTTTACTACGGTCTTGAACCAGAAGAAATAATTAGAAAAGTATGAAAATAGCACAGCTTGTTTCTAATGTTCGCAAGGTTTCACCAAGAACCAATAGTGCAATTTATTCCCATGTTGCGTGGCTCACGAATGGGCTTGTTGGTTTGGGGCATAATGTAGATGTGTTTGCGTCCGGAGATTCTGTTACGAATGGGAAGTTACACTCTGTAACATCAACAGCAATAAAAAATGCAGATATTTCCGATGAGAGCAAAAAATATTATGTACATTTGCTTATATCACAATGCTATGAGTACGCAAAAAATGTTGATATTGTCCATTCCCACTTTAATTTATTGAGTTCATTTTATTCTAATCTCAGTAATGTTCCTACGGTACAATCAATACATTCTCCCATAGCAGAGAATGTAAAACCACTCTTAATGGAGTATAAAAATAATAAGTACATATCTTTTTCGCTTGCCCAGCGAAAGGCTCTTCCAGAACTTAATTGGATAGCGAATATTTATCATGGTGTTGACATGAATGTATTTTCATTTAATCCAGAACCCAAAGATTATTTTTTGTTTCTTGGAAGAATCACGAGAGATAAGGGTGTGCATATTGCCATTGAGGCAGCAAAAGCCGCGAACGTCCCACTCATCATCGTGGGACGGAGCTATCCCGCCGAGAGTTATTGGCATGATGAAATTGAAAAACATATTGATGGTAAAATGGTGAGGTATGTGGGTGAAGCTGATTTTGAGAAAAAGATTGAATGGATCAGAAATGCAAAAGCGCTTTTGTTTCCAACCCAATACGATGAGGTCTTTGGATATGTCATGATTGAGGCAATGGCGTGCGGAACACCGGTGATAGGGTTGAGGGTAGGCTCGGTTCCAGAAGTGGTGGCGCATGAAAGAACGGGATACGTTGTCGAGAGTGTTTCCGATATGGTGCAGGCAATTAAAAAAATTGATAATATCAGCAGGGAAGAAACGCGCGCGCGCGCTGAGAAATATTTCAGCGTAGAGAAAATGGTGCATGGATATGAGCATGTATATGCTCGCGTTATTGAAGAACACAAGAAAAAATAATAGTTTTTTTGATTTCGGTGTGGTAGAGTGGTATGAGAATTATTCAGTCAACATCATACGACATGCCTTCATTTATTGAAGAACTTAAAAATACGTTTACAGGAGAAATTCTCTTTGATGAAGAAACGCGTAAAAAATACAGCCGCGACGCAAGCCTTTTGACGGTAAAACCGAGCATTGTTGTGTTCCCAAAGGATGTTGATGATTTAAAAGCGCTTGTGGGAGCGGTAAATAAAAAAAACAGTGAAGGGGGCACGCAATACAGTCTTTCGGCGCGTTCCGGTGGTACGGATATGACTGGTGGCCCACTAACCGAATCGATTGTTGTTGATCTAAATAAATATTTTACCCATATAAAAGAAGTCGGTGATGGGTATGCAATCACCGAGCCAGGGGCATTTTATCGTGATTTTGAGGCAAAAACACTTGAGCGTGGCTTGCTGTTGCCAAGCTTTCCCGCATCAAAACAGATTTGTACAATAGGGGGTATGGTGGCAAATAATTCTGGCGGTGAAAAAACACTTATTTACGGGAAGACAGAAAACTTTGTAGAACACATAAAAATGGTGCTGCGTGACGGGAAGGAATATATGTTTAAACCCCTATCACTTGCAGAGCTCGAGGAAAAAAAGAAACTTGATACGATAGAAGGGGATATTTACCGAAAAATGCACGGCCTCATAGAGAAAAATTATGATGCATTAAAAGACGCACAACCACATGTATCAAAAAATTCAGCGGGATACTACTTATGGAATGTACTCGATAAAGAAAAGGGGATATTTGACCTCACTAAAATGATTGTTGGGTCCCAGGGAACACTGGGAATTATGACGGAAGTAAAATTCCGACTGATAAAACCGAAAACACATACGCGCTTATTGATTGCATATTTAAAAGACATGCGTGAGGTTGCTCATGTCGCTCTTGCGGTGCTCAAGCATAAACCGGAAAGCTTTGAGTCGTTTGATGACCATACATTTACTATTTCTATGCGGTTGTTGCCCTCCATGATCAAGAAGCTGAAGGGGAATTTTATCACGCTTGCATTTAGTTTCTTGCCTGATCTGTGGATGATGATCACCGGCGGTATTCCGAAATTAGTGCTCCTTGCAGAATTTACGAGTGATACGGACGAGGAAGCATACGCACAAGCACTCGCGGCGCAAAAGGAAATCGCCCCGTTTCATATGAAATCAAAAGTGACCAAGTCGGCAAAAGGAGGGGAGCGCTATTGGGTGATGCGCAGAGAAAGTTTTAACCTGTTGCGCCAGCATGTGCATGGGAAGCGCACCGCGCCGTGTATTGACGATATTATTGTGCGCCCCGATCAAATGCCAGAATTTTTGCCCAAGGTATATGAGATCTTGAATCAGTACGATATTATTTATACGATTGCTGGTCATGTAGGGGATGGGAATTTCCACATCATTCCGCTTATGGATTTTCACAAAGAACGGGCAAAAGAGATTGTTGCTGAGCTTTCGGAGAAAATATTTGCGCTCGTTGGCGAGTTTAAAGGGTCAATTACCGCAGAGCACAACGATGGGCTTATCAGAACGCCATATCTGCACTTTATGTTCAATGAAGATATCCGCGGGCTATTCGTGGAAGCAAAAAATGCGTTTGACCCAGATAGAATTTTTAATCCAGGTAAAAAGGTTGAAGGATCATTACAATATACGTTTGATCATATCTTACTTGAGCAATAATGGGCATATAGGGCGCTAGTATATAGCCCTTTACAAACATCTGTTTATCTGATATACTACTCTGCGTGTCAAAGCACTAAGAGGCATAGTCGAGTTTCTAGGCAAAAAAATAATCAAACAAATAATCACATGGAAGGAATTATCAAGAAGCTTGTTATGGATCGAGGATTTGGTTTTATTGCTCGCGATGGCGAGGAAAAAGACCTTTTCTTTCACTCAAAAGAGCTCCAGGGCGTGACATTTGAGGAATTAAAAGAAGGTGAAACACTTTCTTTTGAGGTCGCAGATGGCCCAAAGGGTCCTAGCGCAGTGAACGTATCGCGCGCATAATAACGCCGATTCACAAAAACCACCCTCCTTATGGGGGTGGTTTTTGTTTTATAAGGAGTGTAACACTTTACAATGGAGTGCCGTCTGAACGTATGTACCAAAAATGTACGTACGTCGTAGTATAGAGATAATATGGGATTTCACTACAAAAATTTTATAACAGCGGTAGTAATATGTATTATGGCCTTTGGCGGGTTTTTTTCGTTTGTGTATTCTGCGGAGCAAG
>JANLHQ010000014.1 GCA_024654415.1 Candidatus Azambacteria bacterium
AATCCAGCCCCCGCAACAAAATTGAAGGAAACGACCCTTTAGGAAAGGATGATAGAAGGAAGAGAAGGAGTAGGAAACCTCATGGGTTTCCTGAGCAGAAATGCTAAAACCGAGCGGTTTTAGCGCGCGGGAAGTGAAACGATGAGCGGTGAAAGGGCGGTCTCGCAACACATATTCCGCAACCGACCAATGATAGGATATAATGTGTATACGTTGTTTGCGGGAGTGTTGCCAGCATAGCTCAGTGGTAGAGCGAGCGTTTCATAAGCGCTAGGTCGCAGGTTCGATCCCTGCTGTTGGTACTTGATATAATATGGGCCGGTAGCGAAGTCCGGTTATCGCGTCTCCCTGTCACGGAGAAGACCACGGGTTCGAATCCCGTCCGGCCCGCACTAATAATAAGCACCCCTTTTTTGAGGGGTGCTTATTATTAGTGCGGAGTGTAACAGGGGGATTCGAACCGCGGGCTCCCGATTTTCCCAAGAGCGAAGCGATTGTGTGAAAATCGCAGTGCCCTAGATTTATCGTGGCCCGCAACTCTCGAAGAGAGAGTGAAGGTTTCGAGTTGTAGCAACAACGAGAGGCGAATCTTCCCTATTTGTCTAAGAGCATAGCGATGAAGAACAAATAGCAATCCCGCCGCAGCGGGGCCGTCCGGCCCGCTGGATTTCCAAGTTTGAACCGGAACCATAGGTTACTTGACAATTACTTGACAATTGAATATAGATTGGTTTACAATGTAGTTGTTTATGACAAATAAGGAAAAGATACTACAACTAATTATCCAGAACGGAAGGGTCACATCTGGGGAGATAACCAAGAAGATCGAGGTTTCTCGTCAATATGTAAACCTGGTAATTTCTGACCTAATTGCGGAAAAACAAGTTATCAAACTTGGTGGAACCCGTAATGCTTTTTATGTTTCAAAAGAGTATATCTCTAAAAATCCAGAAATTATACCAAGCGTACTTAAAAAGAAATACAAAAATGAATTACTAGAGGAGCATAAGATTCTTTTAGAAATTGAAGAAAAATTTCCTCGCATTGCACAACTTCCAGAAAATATAAAAAGTATTTTTACTTTTGCATTCTCTGAAATATTCAACAATGCCATTGAGCACTCTCAATCAAAAAGTATCTCAGTTGAAGTATCAGTTCGCGAAAAAGACCTTTCCTTTATTGTGAATGATTCAGGGGTGGGAGCATTTCGCAATATTATGAAAAAGAAAAATTTGAAATCAGAAATGGAAGCTATTCAAGATCTCTTAAAAGGAAAGACCACGACAATGCCAAAATCTCATTCAGGAGAAGGGATATTCTTCACTTCAAAAGCAGGAGATGTTTTTATTTTGGATAGTTTTGGATATCGTTTATCCGTCAATACAATCAAGCCAAATGTAGCAATTCATCATTTACCGACAAGAAAACGAGGAACAAGAGTAGTTTTCAGAATCAATACTGACTCAGCCCGACATTTAAATGATGTTTTTAAAAAATATACTAATTTAGCGGGGGAAGGAGATTATGGTTTTGATAAAACCGAGATACGAATCAAGTTGTTCACTGCTGGTGGTGTACATATTTCTCGTTCGCAAGCACGTAGAGTTCTAGCTGGGCTTGAAAAATTCAAGATTGTTTTGTTTGATTATGAAAAAGTACCAATGGTTGGTCAAGCTTTTGCCGACGAAATTTATAGGGTTTTCCAGGAACTTCATCCAGACATTCGTCTTGAAAATGAAAACATGAGTGAGGGGGTAAAATTTATGATTGAGCGAGCTAAGAATGAAGCAAAAAGAAAATAATTATGGCGAATAAAAATCTCACAAATTGAGCAAAGGAAAAGCGGAAGGAATTTTTGCTCAAAAAAAGTTCGAACTTCGTTCAAAAAACACCGCCAAAATGAAACGCCCCCCCTTTTTTGGTATTTTATTTTTGAGTTTTATATGGCAGAATGGAGAAATTCAAATCGCGGGGTGCAGTGGTGTGGGGAGCGATGCGTGAGATGGAGATGCTTGCATCGCGAGCATCTACATAAAATAATACGGAGTCTAAAAGATTAACACAGACACATGCTTATATTTTGGATAATTGTTTTTATTGTTTCGTTGGTCGCGCTTGTGAAGGGGTCAGATTGGTTGATTGCTGGCGCGGAAAAAATCGGGCTTTCGTTTGGCCTCTCTCCTTTTATTGTGGGAGTGACCATTATTGGCTTTGGAACATCATTTCCGGAGCTCATATCTTCTCTTGTTGCGGTATTTAAAGGGGCAACGGAGGTTGTTGCCGCAAATGCGATAGGTTCGAATATCGCAAATATTTTACTTATTGTTGGGCTTTCAGCCATCATTAGTAGGCGAATCGTTGTTACCAAAAGCTTAATTGATATAGACTTACCGCTTCTTGCTACAAGCACAGTATTATTTTTGGGAGTTGTGTGGGATAAACAAATTACTTTCGGAGAATCACTTTTGATGCTCATCGCGTATGCCGTGTACTTGTTGTATACGGTATTACATAAGGACACAGGAGACATGAAATATGTCTCTGAGCTTTTGCTGTTGCGACAAGAAGGAGTGGGGCATATCGCCACTCATAAAGATGAAGAATTTGTTCGTCCAAAAATTACTGCAAAAGATTTTATTTTTGTGATTATTGGTATTATCAGTTTGATTATTGGGGCAAAGTACCTTGTTGATGCATTATTAAATCTTTCCGCACTACTTCATATCGCAACTGGTGTGATTGCTATCACTGCTGTCGCGATTGGAACATCTCTGCCGGAGCTTCTTGTTTCTGTGAAAGCCGCTCTTTTAAAAAAATCTGAAATTGCACTTGGCAATATTTTTGGCTCAAATGTTTTTAATCTATTGGTCGTTGTTGGTCTCCCCGGATTGTTTAGCACATTAACGGTGGACAGCCAGACATTTACAATTGGCGTACCCACACTAGCCCTTGCAACATTTCTTTTTATTATCTCAGGCATTTCAAGAAGAATCCACGTATGGGAGGGCACATTTTTTATTGCGATCTATGTTCTTTTTATCGCAAAACTTTTCAATTGGTTTTAATCGTTGGCAACGGGGCTGATTCTGGGCCTATTTTAAAAAGCCGCCCTCTAAAGGGTGGCTTTTTAAAAATAAAAGATTGATTTTGCTGGAAATAATTTTGCGATCAAACAAAAATGATCAAGAGTATCCCGAGGAGCATGATCATAGCTGAACCCATTCTCCACTTCCATTGTTTTTCATGAAAAAGACTTCCTCCAAGAACAATAGAGAGAAGCACAGACAGTCGTTTAAGTGCCACCACAAGTGCTGCGTAGAGCATGGTGAGTGCGAGTGCCATGAAAAAACTGGAGATGAGTCTCGCAATAGAAAATAATATTGCCCAGCCAATCGAATCCTTCGCCTCCTTATATATGATGGAAAGAGGAACGTCCTTGCGATGGAATAGAAAAAATAGGGCGATGTGGTTTATTGTTAGAAACAAGTAAACAAAAAACAAATACGTCATGACGGGCGTCTCTTTCAAAATAAGCCTATCCGTTATTGTTGCTAAAGAAGAAAAAATAACGCCCAATAATAGGTAGTGGATATATTTTGAATTTTTAAATTCACGAAATGGGTAGAGAAGATCTACTCCACCATGGTTGACCTCTATTAAATAAGCTCCTAAAAATAATAAAAAGATCCCAAGCATATCAAATCCACCTAATTTTTCACCTAAAATGAGATACCCAAGTAGAGCGGTAAATACGACGCTTAAATTCGCTAAAGGTGCTTCAACGCTTATTTCTATGTGACGTAATGCTCGTATTGAAAACCAAAAAGCAAAAACACCAAAAAAGGATGCGATGTAGATCAGCCCTAGATGGAGCAGATCAATGTTGAAATCGATAAATCCGATGAAGGGCAATAAAAGCAAAACCCCTAAAATATTAGCAAAGATAGAAAAATCTAAGCTATGTTCTTTTCGGAGCGCCTTCTTTGCCGCTACGGAACAGACAGATAGGGCAAATGCCGATAATAACGAAAAAACAGAACCAAGCATACAGTAATCTTAAAAATAGCGCTGAACCTACGCAGTGTAGTGCGAACGGGCATTTAATTCAAATTTTTAGAACAAAAACCCTTTTCGATAAGAAAGGTTTTTCTTTTATACTAGGCGCTCGCCAAGTATTTTTGTATGTATTCTGCGACGGTTTCGAACATTGTTTTAAATCTTTCCTCGTCTGATTCAAGGAGGGTGATACGAAATCCTGAAAGTGTGGAATTGAATCCGCTTAACGGTACCACGCAAATGCCAGTTGCGGCCATGAGATAATAGACGAACCGTTTATCAGGGAGAAAGCCCCTTACTTTTTCTTCTACAAATGTTCGCGCTTTTTCATTTGTGATAGGAAGTGATTGCTGCTCATTCAATGCACCGTCCTGAAATACCACTGACATGTAAAATGCACCGGCTGGTTTGGGAGCTATGATGCCGTGTACGTTTTTAAGGATTGCATGCGCAAGTTCTGCGCGCGCGCCATAATGCGCTCTTCTTTCCTTCAGGTGCTCTCCATAGCGGGGATCAGCCATTATTTTTGGGATGACGGCCTGCGGCAGAGTGGTGGAGCACACCTCAAGCATTTTTGAATCCACGATGCTTTTGACGTATTTTGCAAATATCGCGTCTTTTTCCTTATTATATACTTCAATCCAGCCGCATCGTGCACCCGGCCACGGGAATTCCTTAGAGATACCTCGCATTGCAATCGCGGGAACACCATCGATCACCTCTGCAATCGATGTCATTTTTCCTGTTTCGTAGACGATGTTGGAATAGATTTCGTCCGAGATTATAAAGAGGTCGTACTCTTTTGCAATGGCGACAATCTCTTCTAATACCTTTTTAGGGTATACCATACCGGTAGGGTTGTCGGGATTGATGATAAGAATGCCCGAGATCGCAGGATTGTATTTAACCTTGTTTTTGAGATCATCGAGATCAGGGAGCCAGTCGTGTTTCGGGAGGAGGTTGTAGGTGATGTATGAAGAGTCAGCATGTGCCGCCTCGGCTGATGAGTGGGTGGAGTACGCGGGCGAGGGGCCTATAACTCGCGCATCGCGGTGAAGGTTGGTGTATACCTTCGAGATGGCGTCTCCAAGCCCATTAAAAAAGAGAATGTCGTCAGGGGTGATGTGGGCGCCGCCGTTTGTATTTCTTCGCGCGGCAAGGAATTCACGCGTTTCCAAAAGCCCTTTTGTCGGGCAATAGCCAAAGCTTTTATCGAGATCGATCTCATGTTTGACGATTTCCTTGATCCATAAGGGGATTTTTGCGCCCTTTGCGACCGGGTCGCCGATATTCTCCCAGAATATCTTTACGCCAAACGATGCGAGCGTTTCTGCCACAGCGACAATCCCGCGTATTTCGTACGTAAGCTCTTCAGCCCCTGAATGGACGATGTTATTTCGCATATCCCAATGGTAGCATGAAACATTATTTTTTTAGAAGCCCACAGGGCTTCTCTCTCTCTTCATCTTGGCAGTCTGGCATGTTTGGGGTATTATGAATGTATTGTTTCTCCCATCATTATTAATGGTAATCGTTAAAAAATGTATACGTATCTCATTGTACAAATACTTGCGACAATCGCTTCAGGTATAGCATTCGTATTTTTAGTCCGGTTTTTCCTTAAGCGAGAGGGAGTGAGGGGGGTATTGAAAGAGAAGGGATTTATTATCCCCGCTCTTTTACTGATAGTATTTTTAACTACTGCGTTTTTTTCAGGTAAGACCTACCCTCCTGATTTTGCCATGCCTCCGTTCATGCATTCGCATGCACCCGGTGGCGCTACGCCTAGCATTCCGCTATTTGGCGCGATGAAGTTTTTCGCACAAGCTGATAGATTTGAAAAGGTTGCTGATATCTCTGCTTCTACCGCTGTTCCCCCAGCCGCGCAAAAGCCGGACGAAGATAATATCGTACGCATCGAGCTGATGGCGCAAGAAGTGATCGGAGAGACGGCTCCAGGAATCTACTTTAATTATTGGACGTATAATAAGCAGGTTCCGGGGCCATTTTTGCGTGTACGAGAGGGGGATGTCGTGGAGATTGCACTTTCTAATCATCCTTCTAGTCTTCATTCTCACAATATCGATTTGCATGCGGTTACTGGGCCGGGCGGTGGTGCTGTGCTCACGAATGTCGCGCCAGGAGAAACAAAAACATTTAGGTGGAAAGCGCTGAGCGCCGGATTGTTCATTTATCACTGTGCATTACCGAATGTTTCTATGCATAATTCCCACGGGCAGTATGGGTTGATCCTTGTTGAGCCGAAAGAGGGAATGTCTCCGGTTGATCGAGAATTCTATGTAGTGCAGGGAGAATTGTATACGCTTGGAGAGTTAGGAAAAAAAGGACTTGTTGCGTTTGATTCCGAGGGGCTTCTCGACGGTATCCCCAATTATGTAACATTTAACGGGAAAGTTGAGAGCGTGCCGCGCATGCAGGCAAATACCGGTGAGAAGATTAGGATGTATGTAGGGAACGGCGGGGTTAATTTAATATCATCGTTCCATGTGATAGGTGAAATATTCGATACGGTGTATCCCAATGCAAGCATCGGCGGCGCGCTTGAAAAAAATACCCAAACCGCGTTGGTTCTTCCGGGTGGCGCGAGTATTGTGGAAATGACGCTTGAGGTTCCGGGAAAATTCTTGCTCGTGGATCATGCATTGGCACGAATGAATAAAGGAGCATGGGCTGTTCTGGAGGTATCCGGCGACGAGAGGCCTGATATTTTTACCGCAGTGACGAGCGAGGATAGCAATCATTGATTTCTTGCGGATGAGACATAAAGCTACCCTCCTTTTTAAAAGAGGGTAGCTTTATAAAGAGCGATCCCTGGATATTCCTGATATCCTTGGCAGTACGGCGTGTTTGGGATATTATGAATGTATGGTGTCGCGCATAATATTTTTTGTCGTGTGCGTGATGGGTGTGGCGGCGCTTGGCTCTTTGGGATTTTTTCTCCTGTTCGTGAACCCCGAATATCTTGGGTTTTCGGGGTTCCTCCTTTTTTATTCTTCTCTGTTTACTGCGCTGTGGAGCTCGTTTTTCATTGTAGGAAAACGATTTGTTCGGCGGCGGAGAGGGAAGAAGGGGTATATGCTTGCACGACGAAGCGCGCTCGCGGCATGTGTTGTAACAGGAGGCGTCACGCTTGCGCATGCGGACTTTTTTTCGGGATACGCGCTCCTCACGCTTGTTGGAGTTGCAATTACCGCTGAATATTGGTTCGCGAGAAAATAATCCAGCCAGAATAACATGCACATCGATCCGAAACAATTTGAACACATACAAAAAGAAGCGGCCACTGAGCTTGCGCATATTGTGACGCGCGAAGACCTTGAGCGTCTACGGTTGAAGTACTTTGGAAGGAAAGAAGGGGTGCTCACGGGAGCGTTGCGTTCGTTGAAAGATCTAAGCGAAGAAGAGAAAAAAACAGTAGGCCATGCCGTACATACAGTGAAACTATATCTCGAGGAAGCGCTCGCAAAAAAAGAGCGCGCGCTTATTGAGGCGGAGCTTCATGATCAACAGCGAAAAGAAAAGATCGACGTGACCGCGCCGGGCAAAAAGATCCCCGCCGGACATCTTCACCCGCTGACCCAGCTTATCGATAAGGCATGCGATATTTTTATCGCGATGGGGTTTGCGGTCGTGGAGGGTCCGGAGGTGGAAACGGAACGGCATAATTTTGACGCGCTCAATGTCCCGAAAGATCATCCAGCGCGCGACATGCAAGATACGTTTTGGCTCGATCCGGCGGTTGCCGGACCCGGGATGCTTTTGCGTACGCAGACAAGCTCGGTGCAGATCCGATATATGGAAACCCATGAGCCGCCATTTCGTATTATTGCGCCCGGCAGAGTGTTTAGAAGTGAAGCAACCGATGCGACGCACGAAGCGCAATTTTATCAAATCGAAGGACTGATGGTGGGGAAGGATGTTTCGCTTGCCAATGCAAAAGCGGTGCTCGAGGTGTTCTTTCAGCGTCTTTTGGCGAATAAAAAGATCTCTATTCGCTTCCGACCAAGTTATTTTCCTTTTACCGAGCCATCGGTGGAAATGGATGTGACGTGTTTTAAGTGCTTTGGCAAGAAATGCGCGGTATGCAAACGCACCGGGTGGCTTGAAGTGGCGGGCGCGGGCATGGTGCATCCAAAAGTCCTTGAGAATGTCGGTATCGATGCAAGAGAATGGCAGGGGTTTGCGTTTGGCGCCGCGCCTGATCGTATCGCGATGACGCGCTACGGTATCGATGACATCCGTTTGATGTATGGCGGTGACATGCGGTTTTTAAAACAATTCTGATGTATGAAGGTTTCCTATAAGTGGCTCCAAGAATATATAGCGAAGAAACTACCGACACCTGAAAAAACGGCGGAGCTTTTGACAATGTACACGTTCGAGGTGGAGGGGGTTGAGAAGGTGAAGGGTGATGCAGTGCTTGATGTGAAGGTGCTCCCCAATCGCGCGCATGACTGCCTTTCGCATTTCGGCATTGCGCGGGAGCTCGCGGCTATTTTAAAAACAGAAGCAAAACGCGTAACGGTAAAAGTGAAAGAGCAAAAAAAACTGAAAGTGAACAATAGTTTGAAAGTCGCCATACAAGAATCGGAGCTGTGCGCGCGATACGCCGCACGGGTGATGTATGGTGTGAAGATCGGTCCGTCACCAAAGTGGCTTACACAGCGGCTTGAGGCGCTCGGCCAGCGAAGTATCAATAATGTGGTGGACGCGACCAACTACGTGATGCTTGCGCTTGGCCAGCCGTTACACGCGTTTGATCTTGATGCGGTTGCCGGGCACGCTATCACGGTGCGCAAAGCGCGCGTCGGCGAGAAGATAACCACGCTCGATGGCGACACGGTTGCGCTTGCCGCGAGCGACCTGGTAATCGCCGATACGGAAGCACCGCTTGCGATCGCGGGCATTAAAGGGGGAAAGAAAGCGGAGGTGACGGCGCATACCATAAACATCGCGCTTGAAGCCGCGACATTTGACTCGGTTGCGGTGCGTAAAACTTCGCGCCGGCTGAATCTGCGCACGGAATCATCTATGCGGTTCGAGAATGGTCTTTCATCTTTATTGCCGCCCGAAGCGCTTGATGCGGTCGCTTCGCTTATTGTGGAACTCGCGGGTGGGGAGACCGCAGGCGGTGTTCTTGATGTACACGCAAAACTTCCTTCTTTGCAAACGGCACTGTTCACCGCAGAAGGCGTGAATAAACTGCTTGGCACGGATATTGCCGAAAAAGAGATGCTTCTCACCCTCAAGCGGCTCGGGTTTACGACGCAAAAGACCGCAAAAGGATTTCTCGTGACAGCGCCCAAAGAGCGGCTTGATATTGAGCATCAGGCCGATATCGCCGAGGAGATCGCGCGCATGCACGGGATGATGCATATCACGTCGGTGCTCCCTGAAAGCACGCTGATACCGGCGGAGCAAAACAATGCCATTATCACGACAGACAATATACGAGCCGCGTGTGCCGCGCTTGGGCTTTCAGAAGTATACAATCGCTCATTTATCGGTACCCGGCACATGGGATATTTCCATAATAGGTATGCGAGCGTGGTGTCTGTCGCAAACCCGCTTTCAGATGATCAGAAATATTTGCGGCCGTCGCTATTGTTCGCGTTGCTTGATAATGTTACGGAGAATTTCAAGCATGAAAAAGTAGTACGGCTGTTTGAGGTGGGGAATACATTTGCACTCAAAGAAAAGCGCGGCGTGCGCGAGCAGACGATGGTAGCGGGTATTATTACGACGAAAGAAAAAGGGAAGGATGACGGCCGCGGACTGTTTTATGAAGCAAAAGGCATTACGGACGCATTATTTGAAAAGCTCGGTATTGATGATGCGTGGTACGACGACTATCTGCCGTCTCCCGAATATTCCGATGAGCGTTTTTGGCATCGCGGGAGAACTGCGGTGATAAAAGTGGGCGATGCGACGATCGGCACTGTCGGCGAAGCCGCACCGGCACTGCTGCATCTCTATGATATTCATGAACGCGTAGCGATGTTTGAGCTTGACCGCGCAAAACTTGCAGAGCTTGCCCAAGAGAAACGAGCATATCAACCGATCATAAAATTCCCCGCGGTGGAGCGTGATATCGCGGTGGTGGTGCCGGCAGAAACGAAGATCGACAGAGTGCAATATGTGCTGGAAGTCGCGGGTGGCGAGCTACTCCTCGACAGCGATCTCTTTGATATTTATGAAGGAGAGCATCTTGAGGCAACGCAAAAGAGCCTGGCATTTCACCTGATATTTCAATCGCCGACACGCACGCTGACCGACGCGGAGGTGAATGATGTGTTTAAAAAAATTGCGGGCGCGTTAAAGAGCGAAGAGTGGGACGTGCGGTCGTAACATAATAACACTGCTCATTTACAACAAGGAGGTGGTCATTATGCAGACAGGCGATAAGGATGTGAAACTGACGAGCAGGTATTTGTCGAAGGCGGTCGAGGATGTGTTACATAAGATAAAGGGTCGGAGCGAAAAAATACAAAAGTGCCGCTTACGAGTTGCCGGAACCCCTTACCTTGGAACTTCCTGCGTTGAAAAAGAGCATAAATCTTCGTTGCCGCGCAAAGAAAGAGAAAAGGCAAAGATTATAAGCATCCGGCCGGGAATCTGGCGCGGAGAGCCGTGGTGGATTATTCGCTGTGATGTTTTTAACAGAGATATTCTTCACATCGTTGAAGAAGAGCTTTCCGGGCTTGTCGAGCGCGTAGGGAATATAAGCTTTTTTATTTCCGTACATTGAACGAATAAAAACCCTTTGAAAATAAAGGGTTTTTATATTGGACACGGTCACAGTAATTTGCTAAAATAGACCCACATGGCAAAGGAATCGAAAGGCGAAAAAACACAGAAA
Organism: Candidatus Azambacteria bacterium; assembly: GCA_024654415.1. GTDB lineage: Bacteria > Patescibacteriota > Minisyncoccia > GWC2-36-17 > WO2-46-25 > MEYI01. Next base: position 10,937 of record JANLHQ010000014.1, read on the forward strand.
GATCCTCGGTATTCCGCTGAGGATATTTATGTTTTAGAGGGGCTTGAGCCGGTCCGTAAGCGGCCGGGGATGTATATCGGCTCTACGGGGCCTGATGGGCTTCACCACTTAGTATGGGAAATTTTTGATAACTCTCGCGACGAAGCGATGGGTGGTTTTGCGACACAAATCGAGGTGGCATTACTCCCAGGGAATGTGGTGCGCGTCGTGGATGATGGACGTGGTATTCCGGTAGATATGCACCCAAAAACAAAGGTGTCTGCGCTTGAAACAGCGATGACCACACTTCATGCGGGGGGGAAGTTTGGGGGTGAATCGTATAAGATATCCGGAGGGTTGCACGGTGTAGGTGCGTCGGTGGTGAATGCACTCTCAACGTGGCTGAAGGCGGAGATTCATCGCGATGGCGGAAAGTACGTTCAAGAATACAAACAAGGGAAGCCAAAAGAGAAAGTGAAGAAAGTGGCGCCATCAAAAAAACGAGGAACCATTATTACGTTCACACCTGATCCGGAGATTTTTAAGGAAATTGAATTCGATCTCCAAAAAATAAAAGACCATCATCGCCAGCAGGCATTTTTAGTAAAAGGGATGCGGGTGCGTATTATCGATGCGCGAGAATATAAAGGGAAGATCGATGAAGACGTGTATTATCTGGACGAGCTCCACCTTCCTGTGCCATCACATTCATTTTATTTTGAAGGAGGAATCCTTTCGTTGGTACGCCATCTTAATAAGGGAGAGGAAGTGTTGCATGAAGCTGTCTTTTACGTGGACAAGCATGTAGAGGGAGTTTTTGTGGAGGCGTCACTGCAATATCTTACCGATATTACGGCACGTGAGATTAGTTTTGCAAATAATATCCATACGCCCGAAGGAGGGATGCATCTTACTGGTTTTCGATCGGCGCTTACGCGTGTGCTGAATGACTATGCTCGCAAGAATAATATATTACGAGAAGCAGATGATAATCTTTCAGGAGACGATGTGCGAGAGGGGCTTACCGCGGTAATTTCAGTAAAGATCCCAAACCCACAATTTGAAGGACAGACAAAAGCAAAGCTTGGCTCGCCGGAAGGAAGAACAGCAACAGAGGCAGTGGTAGGTGAAGCACTCACATATTTCTTGGAAGAACATCCGCAAGACGCGCGGCGTATTATTGAAAAATGTGTGCTTTCCCAAAAAGCGCGCAAGGCCGCAAAGGCAGCGCGCGAAACAGTGCTTCGCAAAGGCATTCTTGAGGGGATGACCCTGCCAGGGAAGCTTGCGGACTGTTCCTCACGCAACCCGGAAGAATCAGAGCTGTATGTTGTAGAGGGAGATAGTGCGGGCGGCTCAGCAAAACAAGGCCGCGATCGACGCTTTCAAGCTATTTTACCGCTGAAAGGGAAGATTTTAAATATTGAAAAGGCACGGCTTGACCGCATGCTTACATCGACTGAAATCAAGGCGCTTATTATCGCGCTCGGCACAGCTATCGCAGATGAGTTTGATATAAAAAGACTTCGTTATCATCGAATAATCATCATGACTGATGCGGATGTTGATGGTGCGCATATCCGTACGCTATTACTAACGCTATTATATCGCTACTTTGCGCCACTGATCGATGCGGGAAATATTTATATCGCACAACCACCGCTATATCGCATTCAAATGGGGAAAACAGCAAAGTATGCATATTCTGACAAAGAAAAAGAAATAATACTTAGTGAGTTTGCTTCCGCAAAACAAGAACAGCGTTCCGCGAAAGCAAAGAAAGCGGGAAAGCAGGAAGAAGAGGAAGAGAGTGCTGAGGAGGGAGGTGAAGAGGAGGGCGTAGAAAAAGGAGAGGGGAAGATACGTGGCGTTTCCATACAACGGTACAAGGGTCTTGGTGAAATGAATCCTGACCAACTTTGGACGACGACGATGGACCCAGAGCGACGTATGTTAAAGCGCGTGATGGTTGATGATGCTCAGGAAGCAGATAAGATCTTTAGTGTACTCATGGGCTCTGATGTATTGCCACGCAAGCGCTTTATTCAGGCACACGCGAAGAACGTAAAGAATCTCGATGTATAAATTATTTTCATTAAAAAACGTTTTACTGCTCGTCCTCGTGGTTGGCAGTGTTTTATTATTTGCATTCTCAGGCGTGCACGCTGCTCAACCCGATCCCTGTGAAACTACTCTTGCAGTTGATAGTGCGGGAAAACCTATTCCCTGCACTATCGTCAATCCTTTGGGCAAAACAGATACTATTCCAAAGCTTATCTGTGTGTTTATTGGTTTGCTGGTGAGTAAATTGATGCCGCCGATAATGGTGCTCATGGTGTTGTGGGCGAGCTTTCTTTTACTGACCTCGCTTGGCCAGCCGGCAAAGCTTGTGCAGGCGCGCAGTATGCTTGTGTATGCTATCGTTGGCGCAGTTATCCTTATTATGGCTGCGCCACTCGTCTCGCTTGTGGGGAGCGCGCTAGGAGGAGGGGTTACCGATCAATCGTGTAATCCTGCAACCGCAACCGCAACCGCCATCGGAGTACTTGTGAATATTATCAATTGGTTCTCATGGATGCTGGCGATTCTTTCTGTGGCAATGGGATTGTATGCGGGATTCCTGTATATGACCGCTGCAGGTGAGCCACAAAAGGTTTCCACGGCAAATAATGTGCTCGTATATACTGTTATTGGGGTTGTAGTAGCAATACTTGCCTTTAGTATTAAGGCAATCATCGATATTTTCATCGTTACCTAGGGGGCTTATGCTATGGGGGTTGAAGGATTGACTTTTATGGGCCAGATGATGTATCATCCTTTTGTGCCCTTGGGGGCTTTTTTGATATGGCAACACTTATGAAAAACGGAATAGGCACTATTTTTGGGACTGGCATAGCGTTTTTACGTGATGTGCGATCAGAGCTTAAGAAAACAAGCTTTCCTTCGAGACAGCTTACGATTCAAAATACGGTCATCGTAATCGTGTTTTCTTTGGGTGTCGCTGCATTTTTGGGGGGACTTGATATGTTATTCTCATATCTTTTAGCGCAATACATTTTCTAGATTATGAGTAAGCAAGCAATGCAACAAGGGAAGAATTGGTACGCGATCCATACCTATGCGGGGTATGAGGATGCAGTTGCGCGCAATTTAAAGCAGCGCATCGAATCAATGGGAATGGAAGATAAGATTTTTTCAGTGATTGTGCCGAAGGAAAAAAAGATCAAGATTAAAAACGGCAGACGGCAAGTAATCGAAGAGAAGATCTACCCAGGCTATGTGCTTGTGGAGATGACTGTAACTGATGATTCATGGTATGTCGTGCGCAACACGCCGCGGGTAACAGGATTTGTGGGCTCGGGCACTACCCCAACACCGCTTGCGCCGGGTGAGATTAAAGCATTGCAAAAGCGAATGGGTGTAGAGGAGCCGAAATATAAAATGGATGTTGCGATTGATGATGCAGTGCGAATCACTGATGGGCCATTCAAAGAGTATGACGGGAAAGTTTCAGATATCGATGAAGAACGAGGAAAGGTAAAAGTACTTGTATCGCTATTCGGGCGCGAGACCCCAGTGGAGTTAGATTTTTTACAGATCAAAAAGATTTAGTTAATATAAAATTATGGCAAAGCCGATCAAAACAGTAATCAAATTAAATTTAAAAGCGGGCGAAGCAAATCCAGCGCCTCCAGTGGGTACTGCGCTCGGGCCGCATGGCGTAAACATTCAGCAATTCTGTCAGCAGTATAACGAAAAGACAAAGGACCAAAAAGGTGATGTCATTCCTGCTGAGATTACGATCTACGAGGATCGTACATTTGAGTTCAAATTAAAGACGCCACCCGCATCTGAGCTTATCAAAAAAGCAGCGGGCATAGAAAAGGGTTCTGGTGTGCCACACAAACAAAAAGTAGGCACGATCACGAAAACACAAGCACGAGAAATCGCAGAGAAAAAAATGGTAGATCTCAATGCATATGATGCTGATCAAGGAGCAAAGATTATTGCAGGTACCGCTCGATCAATGGGAGTAACAGTACAAGAAGATAAGTAGATCATGTTCATCGCTCTCGAGGGCATTGATGGAAGCGGGAAGTCAACTCAAACAGCTTTTATCGTGCAATGGCTTGAAACGCACGGGGTGGCAAGCGAAAAAATACTCGTAACGCGTGAACATACGCGCGATGGCGTATTCGGAATAAAAATCACAAAGATGCTTTCCGGGGAGATGGCGCCGCCTGCACCACTCGAATTCCAGAAGTTATACATTCAAGATAGAAAAGACCACCTCGAACGAGTGATACTTCCCCACATGCGCGACCAGGATAATGTTGTGATATGTGATCGGTATTTCCTTTCAACACTTGCTTATGGGCGTGCGGGAGGGATAGCACACGAAGAGCTGATGGCGCTGCATGAAAAAATACTCGGCACGGAATGGGTGATGCCCGATATAACCCTGCTCATTGATGTAAGCGCAGAGACCGCAACAGCACGGCTCCAACAAAGAGATGAAGGGAAGCCTTCAAATTATTTTGATACAAAAAAAGAGTTTTTGCAAAAGGCCGCCGTCGCATACCGTGATCTTGCGAAGATGTTTTCAAACGTATTTATTATTGATGGCGAAAAGCCAGCCGAAGAGGTATCAAGGGCAATTAAAAGTATTCTTACTTCACAATTTTCTCCATGTACGAAGCAGTCATAGGGCTTGAGATCCATGCCCAACTCAAAACCGATACAAAGCTTTTTTGCGACAGCCGCAACGACCCGGATGAACGGCATCCAAATATAAACATATGCCCAGTGTGTATGGGGCATCCCGGTACGTTACCGGTAGTAAATAAAAAGGCGGTAGAAGCGGTGGTGAAGGTTGGGCTTGCTCTTGGCAGTACTATCGCCCGATTTTCAAAATTCGATCGCAAAAATTATTTTTACCCTGATCTTCCGAAAGGGTATCAGATCTCACAATATGATATGCCACTATGCGAGGGGGGTACTGTGCGTGTGGGCGCGAAAGATATCGGCATCACGCGTGTGCATCTTGAAGAAGACACTGGGCGACTTGTGCATAGCGCGAGTGGCGCGAGTCTAGTGGATTTTAATCGAGCCGGCGTGCCACTCATGGAGCTCGTTACAGAGCCGGATATTCGCACCGCACAAGAAGCGGCTGACTTTGCAAAAAAACTGCAAATGATTTTTCAATATCTCGATGTGTCTGATGCTAATATGGAGAAAGGACAGATGCGCTGTGAAGTGAATATCAGTATGCGAAAAGCCGGTGAAAAGTTCGGCACGAAAGTAGAGATAAAAAACCTCAATTCGTTTGGAGTGGTGAAAGATGCGATTGCGTATGAAATAAAACGACAGACCGCGCTACTTGAGCAGGGGAAGGAGTTGGTACAGGAAACACGAGGGTGGGATGAACACAAAAAGGCGACAGTATCTCAACGCATGAAAGAATCGGCGCATGATTATCGGTATTTCCCCGAGCCTGATTTGCCTATGTTAAAAATAGGCACGCATGAGGGCCTAGTGAAAGATGACACGATCGATGTTGACGCAATCCGCGCATCGCTTCCCGAGCTCCCCGATCAAAAACTTGCGCGGTTTCAAGAAGAATTTAGTCTCTCCGAAAATGATGCATCGGTATTAGTATCACAAAAAACTTTCGCTGCATTTTATGAGCACGCAGTATCAGAGCTTTTACAATGGTATGCGGATGAATCTAAAAAAGAGCCAGAGGGAAAAGAGCGAGAAAAATTAGCAAAACTTGCCGCGAATTATCTCAATACGGATATCCGCCGGCTCATTAATGAAACGGGAACGCCTTTTACAGAGATGCTCGTAACTCCAGAAAACTTTGCCGAGCTTATATTCTACACATATCAAGAAAAGATCTCGTCTACTGTTGCAAAAGCAGTGCTCGACGAGATGTTCCGTACCGGGAAAGATCCCAGCAATATTATTGACGAAAAGGGACTCGCGGGAAAGCAGGATGCAGGTGAGCTTGAGGCACTAGCGCGGGCGATTCTTGCTGCAAACGAAAAAGCGGTCGCTGATTATAAAAAAGGGAATCAAAATGCATTACAATTTTTATTCGGAAAATTGATGGCGGAAACAAAAGGAAAGGCCGACCCGAAGAGCGGGAGAGAATTATTTATAAAATTGTTAGGATAATAATTAATGCTAATACTATGAGCGAGAAGCATTTTGGGGAAATTGAAGAAGGAGATGAGTTGGAAAAAGCCATACAGGAGGCAGCTGACTCAATTCCCGACGAAGAGGAGTTAAAAGAAGAGGTTCTTGAAGGAGCTGTTAATGTCTCCGAAGAAGAGCTCCAAAAAGCTCTTGATGCGGCAAGGGAACGAGAAGAACAAGGAAAATAACCGGAGAAGATAAAAAGATCCCCCGTGCACGATATTCGCGCACGGGGGATTGTGTTACTCCCATCTTTTAAGAAGGAAATATATTCCAATGGGAGTTATGCCGACGATCAAGAAAAATATCAACGCTGATCCCGGCGCTATGACCGCAAAAACGAGCGGAGCAAGTGCGACCTGCGCTCCTTTGCGCGCCCATTCATGGCGTGCGATGAAGTCCGCAAGCGGAGGAGATGTTGCATAGTACGCTGCCACAAGGAGCTTTCCCGGCTCGTTTGTGAGTAGGTAGTTATCCCTGAACTGTCTCAACACCATGACATGCGGGTCAAGATAGCTTCCGTATGCCGCGGTGGCTATGAAGCATCCGCCACCGCCACCCGATGATGTGGTTGTTGGTGTCTGTGTGGCGTCTTTCGCCATTGCTTCGGCAAATGCGGTATGCGTCATATTGCCGGATGTATCTCGCGTATGGATGGCATAGCTGTATGTTCCTGGAGCAAGCCCTAGGTGGTCATACGTCTGAGGCATCCCAGGCACCACATGGAGCGTTGCTAATTGCACAAACCCTACATTTGTTTCATTGCGACACTCTATCATCACCTGTGACAAATCTGAGTCCATCGGATTCGTCCATGAAAGCCGTATACCCGACCCAAACGGTGTTGCGGTGAAGTACGTGACGTCGTTTGGTATAACTTCATCCGCTGTGATTATCATCGGTACTTCAGTGGAGTAAGCGCTTTCGCAACCGCTTTCCATGCTGTATGCGGTAACCACGAAGTAATAGGTTTCTCCGGGGAGAAGTCCGCTTATCTTCCATGATCTTGCAACGCACCCGTCAAAGTAGAAGATACATACTTTGTCCAGTTCTTTCATCGCCGCGCCGACATCTATGATGCGCGAATATACGCCGCTTGCAACACCAAAATGTATCCTGTACCCAATACCATCTTGATTTAGAATGGGTTCAAGGTTGGTGTAGCTTCCGGGTGGTTCCCACCCAACCGTTATAGACCCCGCAAGACATTCTCCGTACAACACACATAATGCCACACAGCACGCTAGTATCACTTTCATAACGACTCCTTTGGTTTATTTGTTTTTTAAAGATCTTTGGTTCGCTTGGTACCGCTATTGACAAAAATAAGCTTTTCGTGTAGGGTACAACGCATTAAAGATAAGGAAATAATGAAAATATGTCAAGTCTTTTAACAGTACGATTAGACAAAATAAAAAAGTTATTCATTATCTTACTTGTGAGCGTGATGTCGGGTGTTCTGGTAACGCCTGTTTTTGTGCGTGCGGATACGGCAACGATCCCGCCCGCGGACATCGTCGACTTGGCGGTGGTCGGCGTGGGAAGCTCTTCGATTCAGCTCACCTGGAGCGCTCCGGGTGCGGATGGTTATGTGGAGCCGGCGACCGCGTACGATATGCGCGTAGCGCAATACAGCTTTACCATGGGAGCGTGGAATTCTTTGACGCGAGTAAGTAGTACACCGGTACCGGGTCAGCCCGGTATTCAAGAAAGTTTTGCCGTGATCGGTCTTTCTCCCGCC
>JANLHQ010000016.1 GCA_024654415.1 Candidatus Azambacteria bacterium
CGAGAGCAAGAGCGGCAATAACAAATAACACGCCCGTTATCTTCGTGCGCAGCATAGTGCTCTTCTTTTTATTCTTTTTCTTCATAGGGAAAGGCTAAAAAATTGATAAATGAGCCCACTGTTTGGGCCCTATCCCCTTCCCAGGAGAGAGTAAGCTGGGCTCTTTCTACCACTGTAGGAAATTCGGTCAAGTAATCACGCTAGTAAGAATACCTTTTTGGATTTTGTCAAAAATGCTCTATCGCGTGATAGAAATGGTTTCCCCCAACTCTGCATGCGGAGCAGAGACCGTAATGCGAGAAGTCGAGGCATTTTGCATAACCATGTAGCCTGTAAAATACGAACCCTCAGTACAATCCTCATTGCAAGTATTCTCCCCATCGGTAGGGTCAACGGGAATTTCAGAGAGATACACCGGCACGATACAGGGGCGGATATCGTAGCCGTCGGTTTTCTTCATTTCTGTTGAGGTGGCTGGGATATCTCCTGCCGCGCAGGTAAAAATGCCTCTCTTGTCTGCAAGATTTTGTCCCATTGCATCAAGAATAGCCTGCACATTGCTTACCCGCTGCGAGTTGCGCGCCTGCGCAAACTGCCTTGCGGGGTTGATCGCAACAATCACCACTGCAGCCAAAATCGCAATAATCCCCATTACAATTAAGAGTTCTATAAGCGTGAATCCTCTGCGGGTATTAAAAGATGAAAAAGTCATAATGGCAGGCATACTAGCACAAATTAAAAATTAGGCACCTCAGTGCGCGATACGATTGCAAAATCTCCCGTGTCTATCGACACTTCAAAAATAGTGTACGAATTTTTATACACTGCTCGTGTTTTAAATATTTTTTGACCTTCCGCATCTGTAACTGGGCCAATGGTGCACATATCTTCGCCAACAAGCACTTCTACATCCCCTGCAAATAGGAGATCATGGGCGAGCCGCAGGCGCGCCTCCTCAATACAAGCTTTTGCAAGCCAGGCTCCCTTTTCTTTAAACTCCGTATCAAGTATATTTTGCCGCAAATAAAAACCGCCCAGGCTCGCGCTTGCAGTGAGCGCAAG
>JANLHQ010000018.1 GCA_024654415.1 Candidatus Azambacteria bacterium
ATTGCGAGCGCGGCGATCCCGTTTGACGTAAGCTTTGAAGCACCAGAGCCGATCACATTTTTAAATGGCGCAACAGGAACCATACCGATGATGATTACACTACAGTCAGCTGCTGGCGCCGCGAGGAATGTATCAGTAAATCGCTTTGGAAGAGTAGAGATACAATAATAAAAATGCAAAAGCTCAACAGTAAAAAAAATAAATTACAACGAGGATTCACACTTCTTGAAAGCATGGTGGCAATCGCGATATTCACCATGGGTATTTCTACCGCAGTATTTGTGATCACGCAATCGATTAGTGTCGGTACGCGTACGAAAAATAAGATTATTGCGGCAAACCTCACCCAAGAAGGCATTGAAGTGGTGCGTAATATTCGCGATAGAAATTGGCTCGCGGGGAGGCCCTGGGTCGATGGCATCGACGCGCTTACAAATGCGTGCCTTCAATGGAACAGTGATAATGTTGCTGGGTTTTTTATCGATACGGGTTGTATATCGGGCGCAAATCTTTCTTTCGATGGCGCTCATTATGTTCAAACAACGTCTCCCGCACAATTCTCGCGTACGGTAGATACACAGCATTTTCTTGATAATGAACCAAATCCCGGAGATATTGAGAGGGTGAGGATCTCTGTTATCACGACGTGTGGCGCAAACTGTAGTGTTACTGCAGAAGATTATTTATATAACTGGAAATGAGAAACGCACACAACAACCAGTGGGCGGCACACAATGAAGGAGGGTATTCTCTTATTGAGTTGATGGTTGCCATCGGGGTTTTTGCAGTGGTGGTGACAGTTATGTCTGGTACGTTTATTATTTCGTTGCGCGGACAAGGGAAATCTGCAACGGCGCAAAATGTCGGCGATAATATGCGATATGCGATGGAGGTGATGGCAAAAGAAATACGCATGGGAACAATTAAAGTATCACAAGGATATGTATTGGGACCATCGTTCGACGATATTCAATTTAGATCAAATATGCCTAATCGTAATGG
>JANLHQ010000032.1 GCA_024654415.1 Candidatus Azambacteria bacterium
TTAAATATGGGCGAGAGCAAAGGCAAGTGGAGCTTGAAATACAAGAACGATTCAGAGTGTCCGCATCACTTACACCTCCTACTACTAAATAATAATCACCATGGATACTACCGTGCCAGAAAAAAAGAAGATCGCATTCACAAGAACTGACGCCATCGCAAGTGTAGTACTCGGGCTTATTATGGGCGTGCTTATCCCGTTTATCTTGAGCAGAATAGGGAAGAGCGTGCCGATGCAAAATTACCTCGTCATTGCATTCCCACTTGCCTCACTTATAGGGTTGTATATCGCATCGCTTATGAGTAAAGTGGTGCCGGTGCTATATCAGGTAGGGAAGTTTGGCATCGTAGGGTTCACCAATTTCGTGGTGGATACAGGGGTGTTTCATGTTATTATCGCCCTTTCTGGCTCAGCACATTCAGGATACCTCGTCTCAGTGTTTTCGATCCCTATCACCACATGGACGATTTTCAAAATACTTTCATTCATTGGTGCAAATGCACACAGCTTCTTCTGGAATAAATTCTGGACATTCGAGCAGAAGGAAGTCAAAACCGCAAAGAGAGAATATATAGGGTTTTTGGTAATCAGCTTAGGTGGCCTGCTTATCAATAGCGGTGCATTCTCTGTCGCGTTTGCGTTTAGGCCCGAGGGCGCTTCTGAGGCGTTGTGGGGCACGATTGGTGTCGCTGTGGGGTCAGTCATTGGCTTATTATGGAATTTCGTAGGGTATAAGTTTTTAGTGTTTAAGAAATAGAGCAATGGCAGAAGCATTGTATAGAAAATATCGCCCCAATGGGTTCGATGAGGTCATCGGGCAGGAACACATCGTGCAAACACTCCGTAATGCGATTGCTCACGATGCGGTAGCGCATGCGTATCTTTTTGTAGGTCCTCGAGGTACCGGCAAAACCACGCTCGCACGCATCCTCGCAAAAGCAGTTAATTGCCTAGAGGCGGTAAAGCACAAAGGCCAGCCTTGCAATAAATGTCAGAATTGCGAAGATATTGCCGCAGGCAGAGCGTTGGATATTATCGAGATTGACGCGGCATCAAATAGAGGGATTGATGAAATACGCGAATTACGAGAAGGCGCGCGACTCTCGCCTTCGCAGATGAAGTATAAAGTATATATTATTGATGAGGCCCATCAGCTCACCAAAGAGGCATTCAATGCGTTACTGAAAATTCTCGAAGAGCCGCCGGCGCACGTGATCTTTATTCTCGCAACTACTGCGGCAGATAAAATGCCACCCACGATCCTTTCGCGCGTTCAGCGGTTTGATTTCAAGAAATTTTCAATTCAACAAATAGAAGCAAAGCTCGAAAAGATTCTTGCGCAAGAAAAGATAAAAGCAGACGCAGGAGCGATACGCATGATCGCGCATGCGGCAGAAGGAGGCCTGCGCGATGCCGAATCCATGCTCTCACAAGTCCTTTCACACACACAAAAGGGGCTCACAGAGGAAACAGTGCAAGGAGTACTCGGTGTCGCGAGCTTCAAGCAGGTTTCTAATTTCGTTGATCTCGCCGCACAAGGGGGCCTTAAAGAGATGCTCGTGTATATCAACATATTTTATAATGAAGGAGGTAGTGCGGAGGAATTCCTCAAGGCGCTTGCAAATTACACCCGCAAATTAACCCTCCTTAAGATAGATGTGGGGATGCGAGAAAGCGTAGTTCCTGAATTGACCGATGACCAATTTTCCGTTATGGTAGCGCAGGTAAAACAGTTTGAGCTTGCCGATCTGCGCCGCATGTGTGAGGCGCTTATTGAAGCACAGGAGAACACAAAAAGAACATCCTTACCGCTTCTACCGCTTGAACTCGCGCTCAT
>JANLHQ010000034.1 GCA_024654415.1 Candidatus Azambacteria bacterium
CGTTACTTGCTAAAGGAGAATCGGATTTTTCCGGATCCCCCGCATCAAGAATTTTTAATATTAAACTTGGAGCAGAAAAACTTAATGGCATCATCATCAAACCCGGCGACGAATTTTCATTTATGGAAACGATTGGTGATGTCGGGGCAAAAGAAGGATATCAGTATGCGCTCGTCATTAAAAATGGGGGGGATCTCGTAAAAGAATATGGTGGGGGTTTATGCCAGGTATCGACCACGATTTTTCGCGCCGCAATATATGCAGGCCTCACGATCACCGAGCGGTTCGCTCACAGTTTGCCGGTAATATACTATAATCCGCAAGGATTTGATGCGACAGTATACAGCCCTCACCCCGATTTGCGCTTTGTGAATGACACGCCTTCTAACATTCTTGTTCAAACAAAAATAATCGGAAACAAGCTCTATTTTGAATTTTACGGCACCTCCGATAGGCGAGAAGTGAAGTTAATTGGCCCTTCGTCGTATGATCATAAACCTGATGGTTCATTCAAAACAATATTAACCCGTGAAATTTATAAAGACGGGGCACTCATTGATACTGATATTTTCCGCTCTTCATACCGCTCACCAAAGCAAGCGCCTGTACTGAAAAATCCTCTGGAATAAACTTTTACCCTATCGAAGGATCGATACGCGGAATCGGGAGAGCATTCTTTTGCAAAAGCTTTTCCGGATTAGGTATAAGCTTACTCGCCTCGAGCACCTCAATGAGCACTGGCGCATGTCCGCTCGTAAAATGCAGTATTACTGTACCGATCTCCTTTGCATAGGTGATTGGCTTATTACTTATCTCCCATGCAAGCACATCGCTTTCTGGGTCGTATGCTATACCACCCTCCTTCTGTTTTTTCTTCATAGTAAGGGGTAAAATGTAATAATCTTTTTCAGATCTCCTTCGTTTTTATAGACGACACAAAAAGTGCGCCCGTCCGCAAGTTTTTTGTGGGCAAAGAGCAGTGGTTTTTTACTATCGTTCACTGTATCAGGAGAGCCAACTACAAACGCAATATTTTCACGACCAATCATAACGTCGTGACGCTCAAGCACAAGAAACTTTTTATTTGCGTATGCAGTAAAAAATATCATCCTTTGTGTGGCAATAAACTCTGTGCTCGGGGGGAGAGTTGAACTCCCACGGGCTCCCGATTTGTCTGAGGCGAAGCGAAGATACAAAACGCAGTCCAGCGAAGCGATAGCGTAGTCGTGGCTCCCGATTTGTCTGAGGCGAAGCGAAGATACAAATCGCAGTCCCGGCAGTCAAAGCGGGGCTGCCCCATCCCGCCCCAAGCGGGACGCGCCCTGTACAAAGTGCTGGGAGGGAGAGTTGAACTCCCACGGGTTGCCCCACCAGCTCCTAAGGCTGGCGCGTCTGCCAATTCCGCCATCCCAGCACTTTGAACGGGGTAAATCTGCCGATTCCGCCACCCGAGCGCATACATATGATAAGAACAACGCTTACTGCCCTGCCGATTGATAAATCGGCCCTATAACTGCAAGCGCAAGAAATAATACCACAATACCCACAATGACCAAAAGAATTGGCTCGATCAGCGTGAATAAATTCTTTACACTGCTCTCAACTTCCTTTTGATAAAATGACGCAAGAAAATCGAGATTTTTCTCAATGCTTGCCGATTTTTCCCCCACCTCAAGCATCTGAATGAATAATGGCGGGAAAAGCTTTCTGTCTAAAAATGCCGACACAGTACCACCTTTCAACACCCCTGGAATCACCCGTCTTATTGCGGCCTGAAACGCATCATTTCCCAAGCTTCCTGCTGTGATTGCAAGCGACTCATGGATTGGCACGCCACTTTTTAAAAGCGTTGCAAACACTTTTGCTGAACGCGCAAGGTATACGCGACGGACGAGACCACCCACAATAGGAAGATGAAGCATGGCACGATCAAAAAAATTCTTCCCTGATGGTGTACGAATAAAGAAATACGCACTAACACCGCATGCGACTATAGCAAAGATCACCGCTATTCCGTATGTAGACAAAAACGCCGTGAACGCAAGCACCATCCGCGTTGCAAGCGGGGGGCTCTCGCTTAATGATGCAAGGAGCTCTGTCACTGTCGGCAATACCGTATACCCTAACACTACTGCTACCGCACCAACCGCACATAACATGAATGTGGGATATATTAGCGCAGAGGTGAGTGTCTTTTTAAACCCAATTGAGGTTTCAATATGGTCAGCGAGATATTCGAGATTGTTTTCAAGTGTACCCGACTTCTCAGCTGCTCTTACCACATTAACATAAAAAAATCCGAAGGCATGCGGTTGTCGCTCAAGCGCAGTAGAAAATTTTTCCCCTTCCTCAACACGCCGAGTGATATCAAGCAGCGCTCTCCGAAATGATGGGTTTCTTGATTGCTGTATCTGGGTCTTTATCGCTTGCGCAAGCGATAAATTTGCCTTTACCATCACGGCGAGATTTTTAGTAAATATCAATATATCCTTATCGGTAATGCGCATAAAACTCGTTTATATAATATTTTTGGATTGTAGCACCTGATCCAACGCATCGCAATATGATGCCGCAGACCAACTCTGCGCAAGACATCCGCTCGGAGCAAATTCATCTGCAGACGATATTTCCGAATGATGACCGAGTATTCCCCTCCACACTATATCATTGGTGCTTGTGGCAAGAAGCGCATCAATAAAAGGTCTAAATTTTTCTTCATTTACTTTACATAATGACAATGCTACATAATTATTGATGAAAAACCACGCATCACCATGATGATAGCTTTGGTTTTTTTCTTTACACCCACGATCAACACCACAAAAAAATGGATGGCTCTTTGCGATACTTGCAACACCACCCCATGAAAGCCATAACTCATCAAGCGCCCGTGCAAACGCTTTCTCCCACTCGTGGTTTAATAATAAATCTGGGTAAAACTGATATGCAAGAAATATATTTGGCCTTTGTGTGGAATCGCCCGCTCCATCAGCGAGCGCATCTCCATCCCAAAATACCTCGCGAACAGCGCGCAAAAGCTCTGCCTCCCTCAATAAATATGCCTTGTCATTGGTAAGCGTGCCTGCAAGGCGAAACATTGCCAGCGTAAGAGCCTGAATTTCAATCCTCGCGCCCGCCCGCCCCGATCCTTGATATTCAGTATCCATCCATGTTTCTTTCGAACCATTTTGCACGAGCCCATTATGCATGCGTGCGGGTAATGTATTATTAAGAAATGAAATAAGTAGCTCCTTTGTTTTTCGCGCATCCTCTCCCTGGAGCACGCCCATACGGTTAAGCTGTTCTGCACATCTAAAAAAAAGTCCCTCGGTGTCCGCATATGCAAGCGTGCCAGGCGCATCCTGCCCATGAAGTGAGCCATACATAATCCATTGATCAAGATACCGCATGTAAATCGCATGGGCAACTCTGGGGCTAAGTTGTCTGGAAGCGATCGTAAAATCTCTCAACCAAAATTGCGTAAACCACGGGATGCCTGCATATAGCCCTTCACTGTTTTTCCATTCGTCTTTTACCTCCATGTGTCGTAATGAATATTTCGCAGCTAGATATGCTGTACAAATTTCCTCGTCGCCAATGGGCCGGTCATATTTCTGTGCAAACCATTCCACTTCAGCATCTAGCGATTTCTTGATCTTCTCTGCATCTTCATATACGCGCTTCGCTGTTTCGATTGCAGCTCCCTTTTCTTGCGCAACGGAAAACACAAATTTTTTACCTTGGAGGTCTGATGCCCAAAATACGTATCGGTCAAAGGGAGGGTCATTGCGCGTCGCGTCCCACTCATACTTTTCCTGCACCCATTCCTTTTTTGTTCTACTCCCTCCAACACCCGCAATAGCAAGAAAAAACCGCCGTCCGAGTGAGCCATCTTCCCGCTTCACGAATTCAACCACCACACACCCTTCCTCTGCGGTAACCTCATAGAACCTTCCCATGTCGCTATTATCAAACATTTCCTTCCCATCTAGGAGCACTGAAAGCGTGATTACTTCATTTGATTGCCATACAAGTGAATTACTCGTTGGGTCGAGGAAAAATAACTCGCGAAGTCCTCCCTGCCGCTCGATTTCGAAACTAGAAAATTTATTTGTCACTCGCTTCACTGGAAGTCGCACGCCGAGCCTCAGCCCAGCAATTGTTTTAAGCATTACTCCATTTTCCCGTACAAAAAACCCATGATACCTCGATGAACGGTTTTCCTGCCAATAAAAAAAACTGCCCTTGGTATTAGTAAGAAGCATCTGCGGGTTCTCTTCTATTTCATTTTGAATCGCATGCGTGCCGATCCTATGTATACACTGCATACTGGTTATGCTTTTGTATTGTGCTGAGCAAGCGCCCGTGTGTGTGCTGTGAAGTAATGCTTCACAAACATGCTCCAATCCGCTTGCTCAGCAAGATTATATGCGGCGATTTTGTTTTCCACGCGCTCTCTGCGTGAACATGAAACATATCGATCAAGCTCATCAGCAAGAGCATTGACGATCTCGCCATCAGCCTTTCCAAGCCGATCTATAACATAAACACCCGGATTTTTCTTGCCCGCGAGCTTGTCTTTGAAAAACATTCCAAACCCCGACAAATCAGTCGTGATCGATGCCACGCCAAGCGCAGCACTCTCAAGCGGTGTGTACCCCCATGGCTCATAGAATGATGGAAACACACCAAGATGAGACCCCTGAATTGACTCGTAGTATTCAAGGTCGAGTACGCCATCAGAGCCGCGTGAATAAATTGGGTAAAAAATCACCTTTACCTTATCCTCTTCTTTATTCGTGAGACCCTCCTCATGGAACGCTCTGAGAATCTGGTCGTGTGGATTTACTACATTATGCGTTGCAAGCGGGGGAAGTGGATCTGTTGTTCTTAATTCGCGGATCTTCTGCTTCAACGAAAGAATCAATCCTTCATCAAAGAGTTCGCTTATCTTTACATCCTCTTGTGCTATTAATGAATATAAGATCGCATCTTCGAGCTCCTCCTCAACTTCTTCAAGTGAATTTTGGATATCATTAAACACTTCGCGAGAGCGCGAAAGCTTCTCATTAATACCAAGCACTTCAGCGGGAACCCAAAAAAAACTGACGACAGTTTTTTTACTACCAGCAGCAATAAGACGACGATTGAGCTCTGCGAGCGCCTTAATGTATACATCAATACCTTTGTTATGGAACTCGTACCGCGCCCCTATAAACATAATAATCGTCTGTGACACATCAAAGCTGTAATACGGAAAGAAATAATACATGAGGAATTTCCTGATCCTATTGCGTTGGATGCCGTGTTTTCGATTGATCTCCTCAATGGTTGGGAATTTTTCTATATCAAGCCCGTTTGGTAAAATTACATCTGCTTCTTTCCCTAAAAAATATTTAGCCTCAAGCGACGTGATCTGGCTCACCGTCGTAAAAATGTCTGCGATAGCAACTGCGGTCTTTTCAAGCTGGTGCTTATGCTGAACAAAATTTGCGCGCGCCTCCTTGTCTGGGTCGATACTTTCAAATTGCGAATAAAAATCAACGCCTCTCGATGCCAAGCTCCTTCCAAGCGTGGTCGCGTGTGTCGTAAATACCGACGCAATATCAAGATTCTCCTTTTTTATGTATATAAGCGCAGGCACTGCAAGCCACTCATGACAATGAGCAAGTAGTTTCTTTTTTGGCATCTCGGCAGCAATGCGCTTCAAAAGCTTCCCTACCGCATACCCCCATGCCACCGGCTCGTCAAAATCAAATCCTGCACCGAGCGAGTCAACGCCGTGTAAGGTCCATAGCTCCTGTTTAATCTCGTTTACGTATGGCGATACCCCCTTAAATTCAAGCAAGATAAGGGATGGCTCGCCATCAATGAGCCACTTACCAAAATGCACCACTATCCCTTCCTTCTCCGCATCGGCAAATGGTTTTTGAAAATATGCGGGAACGGGTTGCGGCTCAAACTGACCAAAGAGCTTATTTTCAAAATAAGGCCCTATCATAAAATACCCCGCGCCATAAAAATTCACCATTTCCCTCGCCTTAGAGGTGATTACCGTGTTAATGCCGCCAACTTTGTTGGCGACCTCCCATGATATTTCAAATAAAAAATCTGGCTTGACGTATTCTTCCATGAAAAAATGCGTTGATACGCGTTAGCGATATTTTGCAAGCTGTCCAAGTCGTTCACTGATGCGCGCCTCTATTTTTGCGCGTACGCCCTTTGCCTTTCTAATATCCTTCGCAAGAACTGCGTCATGTAAAACATCTTCTATCCAGGCTGCGAAATCACACCTCTGGCTATTGCAATGATTATTAAACACATCTTGCGGCATACCTGAAAGCGCCGCATCGAATTCTGCAAGGCTTGCGAACACACTTCCATCACTATTAAAAAAACGCTCCTCCCCCTCTACCTGACGAAGGATGTCGCACGCGGTTGTTTTAGTTAATCTCATATATCGTAGGACTTACGCAGTTGGATGAAGTTCGAGGCGAAGCAACGTTATGGCCAAGCCACGAATCTGCTGATTCGGAAATTCGCCAACTGCGTAAGTCCTATATATTATACCATAGTATGATGTGGTAAGACGACCTTTTGCGCTATTCTGATCTTCAAATCATTGAGCGCATTCATATACGAAATAAAAGCATCATACGGTGATTCATATGGGTTGAAGTACTTATGTACGTCGCCATCCGCAAACCACTTCGTGCACATATAATAGAAGTGGTCTGATGTTTGCATCCGTCGCCAATCTTCAATCAATTGAGTATCGCCACTTGCGCATACATCGCGCTCAAGCGCATACACTGCATCAAGCGCCGTATGTTGCATGGCATTCGAACGCCATGCGCTAAGATCGCGCTCCACGTCCGCCCATGAAATATGCCGATCCACATCAAACGTACCTTTCGTAGGATATGTGGTACAAACCTCTGAGGGAGTCTTAAAATTATTATCGGGGGACGCCTCGAGCACCTCCCGAGGAAGACTCCGTAAAAAATTAAAAATACCTGTGCTCTCCCACTGATGCTCTCCGAATGTTTCGTAATCCATGAAGAGATTGATTACCTCACCCCCTCCATTGTGCTCTGTAATCCATGTGGCAAATTTCTTCGCATCAAGCGGCCACTCAGCCCATTCGCGAGATGAAAACCGAAACGCCACATCATCAGAAAGGCGATAATTCTTGAGGAGAACTTTAATGGTCTCTGTATTTTTTGCCGTATACACAAAATTAGGGCTCCGCCACCCAAGGACATTATCAACCCCTTCTGCAAGGATTCCCTCGAAGCCAAGTTGTTCTGCCCACCCTGCAATTTCATTATTATAAATAAGCTCTGTATTACGAAACACCCGTGGACGCACTCCGAAGAATTTTTGCACAATATCGCGGTGCATCAGAACCTGCTTTTTAAATTCCTCGAATGAATACAGCGCCGCAAGCGAGTGGTGATATGTTTCGGATAAAAACTCTACCTGTCCCGTTTTCGCGAGTTGGTAGAATGAGTTAAGCACCTCTGGCGCATAAAGCTCTGCTTGCTCAAGGAACACCCCTGAAAGCGAGAAGCTCACGCGAAACTCGGGGTGCGCACGGAGACTCTCAAGGAGGATGCGGTTTGCCGGTATGTAACACTTTTCGGCAACTTTTTGAAATATTTTTTTATTATTGAGCTTGCTTTCTGAATCATCATTAAAATACTCGTGATCGCTTCCAATATTAAAAATAGGGTATCGCTTTACCCGAAACGGCTGATGTACTTGAAAATAAAAACAAACGCTTGGCATACTATAAATAATTATACACCCGAAGGCATAAGAGAACGATAGAGGCGAATACATTGCTCGGCGACTGCCCCCCACGTGAACACAGAAACCTCTTCATATCCATTATCAGAAAGGCATTGTCCGAGCTCTTTGTATCGCACCACCGCGAGTATCTTTGCGGCCATTTCATCCACATCCCAAAAATCAACCTTCAGACAATGACTCAACACCTCTCCAACGCCTGTTTGCCGTGAAATAAGCACTGGCGCGCGGTTTTTAAGTGCTTCGAGCGCGGTAAGTCCGAACGGCTCTGAAATGGAAGGCATAACAAAAATGTCAGCTGACCGATACAATCGTGCCAATTCTTTTCCCCGTATGAATCCTGTAAATGAGAAGTGTTCTGCAATACCAAGACGTGCCGCCTGCTCGATGACTGCATGATACATATCACCATCTCCCGCCATCACAAATACGATATTTTTTTCCTGCTCGAGAACTTTCCGCGCTGCTGCCACAAAATAATCGGGTCCCTTTTGGAGTGTCATCCTGCCAACAAACAACACAATTGATTTTCCGGGAAAAGAAAATGGCCTCACATTACCCCCGCACGCAATTGCATCATCGACCGCATTATGAACCACTTCTACCTTCTCTGGGGAAATCCCATACTTTGCGACAATCATATCTTTAGTAAACCGAGAAACCGCCACCACCTTATCTGCTTGTTCCATCCCCCATTTCTCTATCTCATACACACCCTGATTAACTCCCTGTCCTCCGGTGCGGTCGAATTCGGTTGCATGCACATGAGCAATCAACGACTTACCCGATATCTGTTTTGCGGCAACTCCCGCGGGAAATGAAAGCCAGTCGTGCGCATGAATGACATCAAACCGCTCATGTTCCGCGATGCGTCGCGCCTCTACCCCATACCGCATCACTTCTTCGAGGAGCGTATCACCAAAATGATGTAATTCACCACTCGCAATAAGTATTTTGTATCGCTCTGCCGTGAGATACGGCACCAGTGGAGAGCGAATACCCACAACCTTTACCGCGTCGCTTGCGAACATAACTCGGAAGGCATCCGAAGAAACATCGTCACACCGCTGAGGAAGTACAAAGATGACCTCTGCGTGTTTTTCACAAAGCGCCTTTGCAAGGTTGTAGCAGGCGACTCCAAGCCCCCCACTATTATGCGGGGGGAGTTCCCACCCGAACATAAGTACGCGCATGATTATCGCCACAACTCCAGCAACGACATCGCTGCAACAACTGGGGCTGTGTTATTACTACTGCATACATAGGGTTGGCATCCTCTCTTTTCGGCATGCGTCGCCTCCATCCGCTTCTTATTTTTTCACTGCACCCCTTACTTTCTTTTCAAGAAGAGCGAGATCTTTTTTTGTAGTGGCCTGTAATGTCTTAATTCCAGCAAGCAGTGATTGTCGTACTTGTATCTCTATCTTCTTTTCTATCTTTTTTGACTGCGCAAGCGCCTCACCAACTAATTTCTTGTATTCTTTTTTATTCAGCCGATTTTTCCTTGCTATTTCTGTTACTGCTTTCTCAATTTCTTTTTTTGTTATCGCATACGCACCAAGGCTAACCCGCAACCCTTTTTTAACAATGGTATTCATGTTTTTATATATAATATCCTATGTACCTTCTCCTATAATACCACACTCACTGGGCCTTATGCTATGTTATGGCCTTACGAGAACATCTCCCTCTGAGACACCACTGATGATTTCTACGGCACCATTCCACTCCATACCAGTAAAGACCACTGTTTTTTTCTCTTTCCCAGCTTCTCGCACATACACATACGGTATGTCGTTTTCTTCTTCTATGAACCCCCTCGGCACAAAGAGTGCGCCATTTTTAAGTGCTGTATGAATCCTCACCACAACCCGAGTACCTAGGGTTGGTGCGGATTCCTCGTTTTCAAAATGTACTGTAATAATGTTATCCCGAACATCTACCACGCGACCACTGTTTTTCCCTTCATGCCTCATAATGTCAGCCGCATCACCCACTGCTATTTTTTTTCCATCAGCCTCAGTTACAACCACATCAACTTGCAGATCAGAAAGTGGCGCAAGCACCACCACCGGCTCGTCGCGAACTACTACGCCTCCGCGACGCACGTACATGCGCCGCACCACACTATCAAAGGGAGCGCGAAGCATGCTGTCTGTTATTTGCCGTTGTATCGCCTCAAGATCTGATTCATATTCTTTAATCTGTGCTTGCCCAAGCGCTATCGCAGCATTCGTGGTAAAAGCCTTTTTTATCGCAAGCTCATGCTCAAGAGTACGGATAGTATTCTCGATTTCCACGACCTTATTTTCAGAGGCACGCACCGCCGTAGCTCCATTACTTTTTTGTGAAGCAATAGCTTGCTCAAGCGTTAAAATAGCTGTTTGCGTGGTGTTTATCACTGATCGCTGTACTGCAACAGTGGTCCGATATCCGGCGATATCGGGAGCACCAAATATCATTGTTGCACTACTCAAAACCTCAGATGTTTTTTGCAGTGCGGCACGAATAACCTCGAGATTTGTCTTAAGATTAGAAAGCGTATTGTCGATATCATCCCGTGGAAGACCTTTTTTTAAACTAGCGCTCGCAAACTTAATATTTTCAAGCGCTGTTCGTTCAAGCATTATTTGCCACTCCGCTTCTGATTTCTTTTGTGAATCCTCAATAATAAAAATATCTTTAAATTTATTTTGCTCGTTATAAATTCCAAGAAGAGCTCGTGCTGCGTTTTCTGCATTCAATAATACAGTGTCTCCATAATCAACTGCGAGCGCATATTTCCCCGCAAGCATACTCTCCCCCTGTAGTTTCGCGTCTTCGAGTTCTTTTCGCACATTTTCGAGCATGGCCGCCGTTGTACTTATCTTTACTTCGGCAAGCACAATTTCTTTTTTTTCTGCTCCAGAAAGTAGTTGGGAAAGCTTAAGCTTTTCTACCACTATCTTTGCTTCATATTGCGCCCGCTCAACATCCTTTTCCGTGACATCAAGACGTATAAGGCTGTCATCCTTTTTCACTGTATCCCCCTCTTTTATATATATCTCCGCGACCCGCCCGCCACCTGTAAACCCAATATTAACCTCACCAGCCGCAGATACCACTCCGTCTCCAGTCACTTCCTCTTGAATATTTTGTCGTACAAGCGTTATTGTTTCTTTTACTGGGAAAACAACAAAATAAAGAATCGACGCAATGAGTGCGACACAAAGAAGCAAAAGGGAAATTTTATAATAGCGCGTCATAAAGGTATCCTAATAACAAAAATGCCTTTTAGAACGTGGCATTTTATCTGCATCTCGTATTACAGAGTAGAGATATCAGCATCGATCTCCAAAAACCCAGCATCAAGATCACCTATACCGATTACCTCAATCTCTGTTTTTATATTTTCACTGTTTGTATTTGTCACAAAAATTGTAGGGCCCCCTATTGGTATCTGTGCTTGATACCATACAATGATGCCTATAAAAATGAGTGTAATGACAATGATAAGAATAATACGCTTCATGGTAGTAGATTATTGTATATTTTGTGTTGCTTGTGTTGTTGTCGCTTGATTAGGTTCTTTCTTTGTCACCTGTGCAAGCGCTACCGCCGCAACATGAACCATCTCTCTAGCGCGTAGCACTGTATCACGTACTATAACGAGGTCGCGATGTAGTTCTTTTCTTGTTTTCCCTGTTTCCTCACGTAGCGTCTCCTCTGTACTCACCGCAATACTGTATGTTTTCCCCGCTTGTGATACCACTGCGGTACGGCTTGCGACAATAGCGCTCTTTGCCTCGGCGACCATGCTCTTTACTGTAGAAATATCGCTCCCACGCTGTTCCTCCTGCGTTATGCGTTCTTCTATTTTCCCCACAATAATTTCTAGGCGATCTAATATGGTAGAAAAGTGGCTCGTCCAGCGCTCATTGAGCGCGTCAATCTGCGCGTCGATTCTTTCCACTGTTTTCTTTTTTCGCTCATCGTGAATATTTTGAAGGCGCTGTCGCAGATCTGCTCTTTTTTTATCGATACTCGCTTTTGCCTCCTCTCGTTTAGCGCTCACCATCGATTTGAATTCAGCTTGTCTCTGCTCTATCTGCTTGCGCGCGCTTGCTGCCTCTCGGGCCTCGTTTCTCATGGTATCACGTTGCTCCCGTATAGGAGTCTGGGTCTGTGCAAACACCGGTAGTGCAATCACGCACAGCGCGATAATGACAATTACTCGTTTTATACACACACGCATAGTTTAAACGCTTTACAATTACTCAACGATTATCACCCCCATCTGTCCTGCTTCTTTGTGCCCTGGTTTATCACAATAAAAGCGGAGCGCACCCTCCTGCTCTGGCGTAAATTCAATCTTTGTAGTGACACCATCCGGTGTTTTTTTATTTATCTTTAGCTCATCAATCACGAACGTATGATCACCTTGTGCGCGGACATTTATTGTCACTTTCTCGCCTCGCTTCACAGTAAACACATCAGGATTAAAGAAGAAGCTTTGCGAATCAATTGTAACAATTTGGTGGTACTTTCCTTCGGTATTTCCTTGCGCTCCGGCATTTGCTTGCCCACTTGTTATCGGCACAAGTTCCTGTGTTGTCGTGCTTGGCGCACCGTCTGCAGGAGTTTTTTTACCGAGTTCTTGGTAGAGAAAAAATCCACCAATCGCTACTGCAACAATAATAAGCATGATGAGAATGATATTCCGCGACATACTTTAAAGATATCCAGAGATCATCTCAATCGCATCATCAAGATTTAACCCTGTTTTAATAAAATAATTTTTCACTCCGAGTCGCTCTGCTTTCTGGACGCCCCCCTCTTCACGGATATTCGACACGATCACCACCGGAATATCATGCCACCCTTCTGTTCTTCGCATTTCTTCCAACACTTCAAACCCAGATACATACGGAAGCAATAGATCAAGGATTACCGCACCAGGACGCTCCATGGTGTTCTGCTTTAATAATTGCATCATTTCTTTACCATCTCCAACCACGCGCGCCACCACGCCTTTCGTTTCAAACTTCATTTGATACGCTTTCTGAAGCGACGGATCATCCTCTATGAGTAGTACATATTTTGCCATTTCTCTATTATACCTCTCTCCGTCCTCTCTGTGAACCCCGTGTACAGTCAGAAAGTCGAAAGTTCATAAAGTGAAAAGTCATTGAGTCGCCTTGCGACATTTCTAGCCCTTCTGACTTTATAGACTTTTGACTTAATAGCTGTGAGCTTCTGACGGGGTCAACCCCGCCCTCCATATGCAAGCTGGGAAGAGGCATTATGGCAAATGCAGTACAATAAACAAAAAAACAGAAGCTTTTGCTTCTGTTTAAAGAACTGCGCCATTCTCTTAAAAAGATTGGGCTGATTTTTTCTTGAGGATTTTCTGTCGCAATTTCCAGCTATTGCCGTGGCTTACAAGACCAAGGTATGACTGCACCACATCCTCTTTCCCCTCCTTTATTTTTATATTTCTGAACATCCGTTTTTTGGTCGTCGTTCTCAAAACCCTGTGATCCGGAAAATGCACCCAACCGAGAAAGTCCACGCCCGATGCGACGGTCTGAATGGAAATCTTATCCGGGTGCATGGAAAGCTTAAGCTTGCTTCCTAAAAATTCCTGCATCGCCGGTAGAATCTTTTCAAGATACTCTGTATTCCGCGAAAGAACGACAAAATCATCTGCGTAACGGAGATAATATTTTGCCTTGAGCCGATGCTTCACGAACTGATCGAATTCATTCATGTAAATATTTACAAAAAGCTGGCTTGTTAGATTCCCAAGCGGGAGTCCAACATCTGTCTTTCCCTCTGTATTGAAACTATCTATAATCTGCGAAAGAAACCACAAAATATTTTTGTCTTCAATATGTTTTACCAAAATATTTTTTAAAATTATATGATCAATGCTAGCAAAAAATTTCTTGATATCGCATTTTAAAACCCAGCATGTCCGCGTATTGTTTTTTGAAACTTTTCGGCTAAAATCTCGCAAATGATTCATAGCGCGGTGCGTGCCTTTACTCAAACGGCAGGAATATGAATCATAAATAAACCTTCCATCAAAATATGGATACAAAATCCGATAAACAGCATGATGGACAAGCCGATCGCGGACGCTTGCCTTATGGATATCTCGCGGCTTTGGGTCATTTATTTTAAAAGCGTTATAATTACCATGTCTATATGTTTTTCCCTCCAGATCGCGATGAAGTGAGATAATATTCGCCATCAAATTCCGCTCGAACTCCTGCACATCCTTGCGCGCCCTTTTTCCACGCATGAATTCTTTCCATGCTTCGAGGAGATTTTCAAGCGAGATGATATAATAATACTTATGTTGAAATTTAATTCTGATCATAGCCATAAAGTGCCCTCCCGACAAATTTTACCGGTTTTAGGCAAAGTCAAGGAGTCGTACCTTTTGTGGTACAAATTTTATCAGGATTTGCCAAAGATACATCGTCACTCTCTCGGTCAGCGCATCGATACTTTATTTGTCGAAATAATAGAAGCGATATCGGCCGCCAGTTTTCTTTCGCGCGAGGAGAAACATCCGTATGTTCGTCTCGCGATCAAGAAAGCGGACACTCTTCGCGTGCTTCTCTTGGTGCTTTGGGAAACAAAATCTTTGGACGATAAGAAATACATCGCTCTTTCCGTAAAGCTGGATGAGGCCGGCAAAATGCTCGGCGGATGGAATGGACAGCTTGCAAAACAAAACTCTCCAGCGAAAGCCGGAGAGAAATGAAGAGAGTTGCGACACGGCAAACGCGAACCCGTTGTCACGATTCCACCTGTTGTCAGGCCTGTCGTTGTACGCGTTGAGCCAGCGACCATCGTCGTTACGGTTCGCGTTCAGCAAGTTC
>JANLHQ010000035.1 GCA_024654415.1 Candidatus Azambacteria bacterium
ACGGAGTTGAAGGAAGCGCAAACAAAACTTACCCACCTCAATGCAGACCTTAATCAGCGCGCAGAAAAGCGGACCGCGGAGCTGGAACAATTAAAGGAAAATCTCGAACAAACTGTTATGGATCGAACAAAAGAAATGAAAGAAAAAATGGAAGAGCTCGAGAAATTCAAAAAACTCACCGTCGGCAGAGAATTAAAAATGATCGAACTTAAAAAAGAGATCGAGCGGCTCAAGGCGTAACGCCGTCGCCGCGCGCACCCTTATGTTGTTTTCCAACAACCCACAAGAAGAAAAGCTTATCACGCCGCGAAACCCGAAGGACCTTACGCTCGCAAACCTGACGCCCCGTCGCCCCACAATGGGCCCTGATATACCAGTAATATTATGGCGGCTCCTGCGCCTCGTGAGCCTTCACGACATACTGCGCGATGAAACAGCTGTCGTCGTACATCTCATGGGGAAACGCCTTGGTGCAGCTCTAAACGTAAAAACAATCGAGGAGCTCCACGAACAACTTACGCGTCTAAAAATCGGCAAGCTTGATTTTTCTGTTAACACGCCCGACGCCGTACACCTTGCGGTCGCCGAATGCCTCACCTGTGATGGCATTACACCGCCTATCGGTAAAGCGATATGTCAGCTTGAGGCAGGCATCGTTGCGGGAGCGCTCGAAACCATTTATCCGGGGAGGAAGGTGCTTAGCGAAGAAACAAAATGTATTGGAGGGCTTGGTGATGACGTATGCCTCTTTGAATGTCGCATCATATGAAACACTCATATACCGCACCCCCTATGAGCACAGCTCAACGCGAACTCGAGCGCGTCAGAATTGTCTACGAAGAGGATGCGGTGTTGCGACGAGTGCAAACCATTCTCAAGGAACGTATCCATGAAACAAAAATTTTCGAGCAATCGCTGGCACTTAAAAGCAACCTAGCAGACTTGCACAACAATGAGCTTGCCACACTAAACATTCTTGAAGACGCAGGTGCTCTTGAAAAAGACTTAGCACGCGAGCACAACCGCCTTACCCATATTATTTCATTGCTCGGAGACGGGTTATTGGTTATTGATAACAGACACCGCATCCTCCTTGCCAATACTGTCGCAGCAACCTTATTGGAGATTGCTCTAGAGGAAATGCTCGGAAAAAACTTCGCTGACATCTCTACTATATGGATGGGAGACAGAAAGCTTTCTATGGAAGAACGCTTTGATACGCAAGCACTCCTAACTGGAAAACTAATTTCTATTTCGCCTAAGGACACTATTTTTATAGAAACAAAAGGAGGTGTGAAATTTCCCGCCTCCTTCACGATTGCTCCATTCAAAGAAGGGGAGGGAGCGCAAGAAGCAGTAATACTATTTCGCGCGGATAATAGCACAGAGAAAAACCGGAGAAAAAAGCAACCAACCGCCTAATACACACACCCTATGACCGCCACACACTATTTTATTACCGCGTGCATCAAAGCACACATTGACGTACTCGGTCCCTCTGCGGCGCTTGCCGTCGCACGAAAAATATCTTCCCTTACAATAGCAGACAATGGAGATGTACTCTCTCTTACTGGCGCTCCTGGGCCAGTCGTGGAAGAACTGAAGAAGGCATACATTCTTTTTGCCGGGGAAACATCACGAGCACTTCTGCGCGTTCTCACGCAGAAGTACCCACCCCTTTCCTAGTTACGCGCATCTATGTAAAATGCCAACATGCTTTTGTTTTATTAATAGAAAAAATGGTATAATCTATTATACATAATCATATACCCTTATGTTTCTTTTACTATTTGACTCCGTGCTTGATTACGCGCCAATTGCGGCTGGTGTTGCGGCTATCATATTTGTGTATCTCAAACATCGCAAAGGCGCGTGCGAGATACGCGTCATGCGAAAACTGGCGCTTTCGCTCGCGGGGTTTCTTGCGGGCGTCGTCGTTCTCAAAGTAGTAACGCATTATTTCATTCTTGCGGGTGACCCGTCATTCGGCGCGTTGCTTTTGCCGCCACATCAGGCGCTATCGGATTGGTTTTTTCCTATGACAGCTAAACGTTATCTATTTCCTTTTATCGTGTCGCTTGCGGCCGCCGCGCTCGCGTACTTTATCGCGCCGCTGGTAAACAAACTATTTAAAGGACAGCTTTTTGCCGAAGAAGATAAATACATCATCGCGCTTGCCGCGCTTATCGTCGGGTGGCCAAATTTCGTGATGTACTTGGGAGCGGCGGTTATTCTCACCGTATTACTCTCGATACGCGAAACATTACGTTTCGGCATAGAAGCGCGCATCGTACTTACCGATGCACTTATTTTTTCTATTCTCGTCGTGCTTTTGTTTGGCAACATCGTTGCCTCCTATCTCAACCTCTATATGTTGGCAATATTTGCATAACAGCCCCATCCCGCTCACATAAGTTGGTTTGCTATACGCACTCGCGCATCCGATCACAAAAAACATGTATTACCTCTTGTCCTCCCGCTTAGTATCGTGAAATTTTTTGTGGATCTCTTTGAGCTTGCTGTCGGTGTAATGCGTGTAGATCTGCGTCGTTGTAATGCTTGCGTGCCCGAGCATCGCCTGCACGGAGCGGATGTCTGCGCCGCCCTGCAACAGATCGGTCGCGAAGAAATGTCGTAGCTGATGCGGCGTCACTTTTTTCACCACACCCGCCTTCACGGCGTATTTTTTTATCATCCGCTGGATCGAGCGGGGAGTGAGACGTAGATCGGCGCGGGCATTTTGTTTAATGTCATGGCGCACGAATAGCGCATCATCGATATCTTCGCGCGCATCATCATACGCTTTGAGAGTTTCTTTTGCGCGCTCGGACAAAAATACCACGCGCAGTTTTCCTCCTTTCCCAAGCACCGCGAATTCTCCGGTAGCAAGATTGATATTCTTACGGTTGAGCGAGCACAGCTCTGACACGCGCAGTCCGGTTGAAAACAATGTCTCAAGCATCGCGCGGTCGCGCAACGCGGTTATGTCGTTTCCATCGGGCGCACCAAGTAGGCGTTCCATTTCGGCTTGTTCGAGAAAATCAAGTTCTCGTTCCCGTACTTTTCCTAACTCTATCTTTTCAGGAGCGAGTGTTTGTATATCCCTCTTCTGGAGAAATTTTAAGAATGATCGCAGCGCAATCAAATAATACATCTGTGTATTTGCCTTCAGCCGTCCGCCATTAGTGCCCTCCATACGATGCAGGTGGAGTCGATAGGTCCTCACAAGTTCCGGCGTTATTTCCGCCGGGCTGTTTATTTTTGCGAAGGCGATAAAATGCATGAGATACCGCCTATAATTTTCAAGCGTTTTAGGAGACCTATTTTTTTCTATTTCGAGATATTCAAGGAAATCGTCAATATATTTTTGCATACATCCATTATACCGCTCATTTCACGGTAAGAATAATTTGACAAAGAAAGCTCTCTGTGCCTCAGCGGGCACTACTTGCCCACACACTCATGCATGAGTGTGTGGGCTTGCATTATGAAACGATTTATGATATATTGTATCTCGTTACTATGATTACTACAAAAGAGAAGCAAAAACTTATTAAAGGCGTGCAAGTGCATGAAACCGATACTGGATCTCCCGAGGTCCAGGTTTCATTGCTTACCGAAGAGATTGCACAGCTGACAAGCCATCTCAAAATACATCAGAAAGACAACCATTCACGCCGCGGGCTATTGAAGATGGTATCGAGACGAAAAGCACTCCTCGACTACCTGAACCAGACCGATAAAAAACGGTACAATGGGATCGTGAAAAAACTCGGATTGCGCAAATAATGCCGGTCATAAAACAAAAAAATCAACGGGTTGGCATCTTCATTGATGTCCAGAACCTCTATCACTCTGCAAAAAACCTCTATCACGCGCGGGTAAATTTCCGCGAAGTGATTAAAACCGCCCTTGCACAACGACAGCTCGTACGAGCAATTGCATACGTCATCAGCACTGAGTCAGGGGAGGAGAAGGGCTTTTTTGAAGCACTCACAAAGCTCGGCATCGAAACGAAGGAAAAAGAGCTCCAGACATTCTATGGTGGCGCAAAAAAAGGCGACTGGGATGTTGGTATTACCGTTGATGCGCTACGCATTGCGCCGGCAGTGGATGCTATTGTGATTTGTTCAGGAGATGGAGACTTCCTTCCGCTTCTTGAACAATTAAAAAGCATGGGTAAACAAGCAGAAGTGGTGGCATTCTCAAAAAGCGCTTCGTCAAAGCTTCGTGAGGGCGCAGATGATTTTGTTGACCTCTGCGCCGATCAGGCAAAATATCTTTTCAGAAACAGAATGAAGTAGCGCATAGCGTGTATACGGTGTTTTAAAAAAATAATTAACGTCGCAGCGGGAATAGAAGCCCAAATACAAAACCACAGCGCGAAAGATGTTTTGCCTTGTGGCTTTGGATTTCGGGATTCGATCTCTCTGTGAAATATATATGGAAACGAAAGAATTTTCGCTTACCCTTGGCGATAAGGCAATCGTGGTACGAAAAAACTTGCTTGCAGGACAGGCAAATGGATCAGTCATTGTCTCATGTGGCGACACGGTAGTACTTGCTACCGCAGTCATCAGCAAGCACGCAAAAGAAAACATAGACTATTTCCCTCTCTCAGTTGAATACGAGGAACGATTTTATGCTGCGGGAAGGATCCCGGGGTCTCGTTTTATTAAACGAGAAACGCGCGCGTCGCAAGAGGCAATTCTCACCGGCCGACTTATCGACCGCGCGCTTCGTCCATTGTTTGATTCAGCGGTCCGCAATGAAGTGCAGGTCATCGTGACCGTACTTTCGATTGATCACGAAAACGACCCTGATGTACTAGCTATGGTCGCGGCATCTGCGGCCCTCGCCACCTCAAACATTCCGTGGGCAGGCCCTATTGGCGCGGTACGTATAGGCCGCGTAGATGGCACACTCATCCTTAATCCGACATACGCAGAACGAGAAAAAGCAGACATGGATCTCGTTGTTGCTGGTATTCATGGTAGGATCAATATGATTGAAGGGGATGCGGCGGAGCTTGAGGAAGGGCTTCTTATTGAAGCGATTACACTCGCACAAACGCATGTCGAAAAACTCATTGTATTCCAAAATGAAATTGTGAAAGCAATTGGCATAGAGAAAATTGTCGTCCCTGCAAAGGAGTTGGACGCGTCGTTCATCTCATTTGTTGAATCAGCTGTTCGTACTGAACTTGAGGAAATACTGTACCAGCCGCACAAACAAAAAAGACTGGATGCGTTAAATACACTCAAAGAAGCTCTCGTTCAGAAAGTTGCCCTACAATATCCAGATGATGCAAGATTAGGGAAGGAATCGATGAATCTATTTGAGGAGCTCATCAACACGATCATCCACGACAATATTATTCATAAAGAAAAACGTCCTGACGGAAGAAAGGCTGATGAATTGCGGTCTCTTTCGAGCTACGTGTCCTTTTTACCGCGCACGCATGGATCTGGTATCTTTGTACGAGGCGAAACACAAGTACTTTCAGTGCTCACTCTCGGCTCACCCGGCGACCAACAAATTATCGATACAATGGAAACAAAAGACGGCATGAAGCGGTTTATGCATCACTATAATTTCCCTCCGTACTCAGTAGGAGAGACAAAGCCGTTGCGCGGCCCCTCGCGGCGCGATATCGGTCATGGCGCACTTGCAGAGCGAGCACTTGTACGCCTTCTTCCTCCACAAAATGATTTCCCATATACCATTCGGCTGGTATCTGAAACGCTCTCATCCAACGGTTCTTCTTCAATGGCATCGGTATGCGCCTCTACGCTCGCTCTCATGGATGGCGGTGTGCCAATCAAAGCGATGGCCGCGGGAATTGCAATGGGCCTGATGTCCGATGCAAAAGGAAACTATAAAGTACTCACTGATATTCAAGGCCCGGAAGATCATCATGGCGACATGGACCTTAAGGTCGCGGGAACAGAAAACGGCATCACTGCTTTACAAATGGATGTTAAAGTAGATGGCGTCACTCCCAAAATCCTACACGAAGCATTCATACAAGCAAAAAAAGCCCGTCTTGAAATATTGTCCGGGATGAGGCTTGCGCTTGCTGCGCCTCGCCCAGAGCTCTCTAAGCATGCGCCTCGCATTATTACCCTGCGGATCAACCCTGATAAAATCAGGGATGTTATTGGGCCCGGCGGTAAGATGATTAATGAGATCATCAACTCAACCGGCGTAGCTATTGATATTGAAGATGATGGCTCGGTATTTATCACCTCGGTCAACCAAGAGTCAGCTCAAAAAGCGGTTGAATGGGTGAAAAACCTCACGCGCGAAGCGAAGGTGGGCGAAATATTTCAGGGCATAGTAAAGCGCATCATGGCATTCGGCGCATTCGTTGAGATATTTCCAGGCACTGAAGGGCTTGTGCACGTCTCCCATCTTTCCGATAAATATGTAGGACACCCTGACGAAGTAGTGAAGATTGGCGATGTCATCCCTGTAAAGCTTGTCGAAATTGACTCACAAGGAAGAATGAACCTCTCACATAAAGCAACGCTTCCAGAAAAGCCACGCGAGGAACAAAAAGAGCAGTAAAATTAGTTCTGATGAATATGAAAAGGCCACGGACGTTGTCCGTGGCCTTTTTTATCTCTGCTTATTTTTTGCAGAGAGGGCATGTGCCTGCGCACGCGCAAGCAGTACAACTTATACCGCATTTCTCTTTCTTCATTACTCACCCCCGTTGGTGATAAACAAGTCTATTGCCCTCATGACAACAGACTCTTGTTGTCGAAAAAGAAAGTCTTACATTGATTATACATCTTTTTACCACTAACACACCTTAAAAAGTTATCCACAATCCTTATATTGACGCACTTTTTTATTTTGCTATACTAAAAGTATTGAAACATTAAGTTTCGATAAGTAAGCTCTGTAGCGGCATAAAGCTACAAACGAAATCGGTCGAAATATCGACCACCCCAATAAAAGTCCAAAGCTTCGGCCGAGGACTTTTTCATTTATATACAGCAAGACCACTGTAATCATTGACGAATCACACTGATGCCCGTTATTATTTCTACATGTGGGAGCTTATCAAGCTCAAAGGAAGGAAACCACAATCTCCTTCATGGGAAAGGGCACGCGCCCCTCCACCCACACCGCGCCACTAGTGGTAACCCCGCTAGTGGCGCATTTCTTTTATCCATATAAAGTTATCCACAGCTTATACCTTTTACTGCGCCTCCTCTGATGCTATAATGAATCCAACGAAAGATTACGATCATAGTATTATATTGATCGAAAAGATTTCGTAGTACCTTAAAAACAAGAACTGGCTCCTTTCTGAGCTAGATAAACATAAATAGACCCTGACTTCTCACAATTTTTTTCAACGCAAACACAATTAGAGATCCAGGGTCTTTTTTTATTCTCCAAAAAACGGTATTATAGGAGTATATGGATCAAAACAATAAAACAGGACAGGAAGTTTCATCGACGGGTGGCGCGCCTGGCGAATTGCCGGTCGTCGGTGAAAAGAAATTTTTTACTCATACAATGCAGGAAGATGTCGCGCGCGCAAAGATGGATCCTGCGTCCTTTGCAAAAGAAGTTGCATCAAAAAAGCCATTTTCAGAATATATTCCTCCGGTGTCCTCTCCTAGGGAGCC
The DNA here is from genome assembly GCA_024654415.1 of Candidatus Azambacteria bacterium. Taxonomy (GTDB): domain Bacteria; phylum Patescibacteriota; class Minisyncoccia; order GWC2-36-17; family WO2-46-25; genus MEYI01. The sequence goes on from JANLHQ010000035.1 coordinate 7,647, forward strand.
GGAGATTGCCGATAAATTTAGAGAACCAGTCGAAGACCTCATGGGTCGCGACCAACCATTTCCTCTTCCAGACATAAAGTCAGAAGGGGAAGGCAGTCAGCCATTTCAAATACGCATTCCTCAAAAGCGCAGAGCCGCTAATATTACCACGGTTATTTTGATAGCCGTATTACTTATACTTGTTGCTGGTGGAGGCGCTGCATATTGGTGGTTTTTTATGCGAGCTCCTGCACCAGAAGTTGTGGTAAAAATACCAGAGCCGCAAGTTGTTCCACAACAACAGCCAACGCCCGTCATTCCCGTTCAACTTGAACCAGCACCTGAACCAGAGCCGCCAATAATACAAGAATTGGAGCCGGAGCCTATTGCCACCACCACTGAGCCCGTAGTAATACCAGAGCCTGTTGCAACCACGACCCAGCCCGAGCTAACCCCACCACCTCCGCTCGAGGTCTCGGAACCAGCAACTCCCGAAGCGGTCATTGCGCTTGAGCATACTGCATTAATCGAAATCACAAGGCTCGACAAAGCGCTTTTATTTGAAAAGATACAGGCAGAAAACACAAAGATAGTAAGTGAAAACGCAACGATACGCTACGCGGTAAAACTTTCTACGGAATCAGAGAAGAGGTTTTTAACTGGCGAAGAGGTGGTAACTTTGCTTGGGGTTTTAGTACCGGCTGATTTCTGGAAGCTCACAAGCAATGCAGAGCTTATCGGATACAAACAGGGTGCATCCCTTCGCTATGGCTTTGCCGCCACAATCCAGAATAAAACGAGCGTAAAAAACGCGGCTCTTTCATGGGAGGGCACCATGCTTAATGACCTCACTGCGCTCTATATTGAAAAGGCCTATCAAAAGCCAGAGGTCGTTGTATTCTCCACAAATACCTACTTTGATTTCTATAAGCGATTCATCAACATGCCAGAACCGGACACTTCGCTTGATTGGGCTGTTTCCTCACGCTACTTTGTGACCGCAACATCAAAAGAAATGATTTATGCGGTACTCGATAAAGCACGCCAACCCGTCAAATAAAACACTGGAGCGCGTTATATCCATATAACCATGGACGATACTCGCACCTCCACACTTTCTCTCCTCGCGCTGGCACATGCAGAATTACTGCCAGCGCTTTCATTTACTGATCTCTGCGCACTACTTCCTATATCGCATACAAGAAATACTAGGCGCACAGAAGTCGCCTCTCTTCTTGCCCAGCTTGAAAAAGAAGTGGTCGTGATGTCACGCGACAACTGGTACGCGCTCAGTAAGACGCCGGACATACCCATGCTGAAAAAGCGGCTTAGCATATCTCAAGCGAAGCTCGCCCGTAATCGTGTTTTCTTTTTTCTCATGCAGGCAATTCCATTTCTAGAAGGAGCGGTAATTACCGGCTCGGTATCGATGGGAAGTGCACATGAAAAAAGCGACATCGATATTTTCTGCATCATTAAAAAGGGGAGGATATGGACAGCGCGAATATGTTTACTCTTTCTCGCAGAGCTGTTTGGCAGTCGACGCGAAAAAAAACATCTTTTAGATAAATTGTGTTTTAATTGTTTTATTGCACATACCGCAGTATTCCCCCTGCAAAATATCGCATCTGCTCACATGCTTGCACGCGCGATACCGCTTTTTGGCACCACCCCGCTTGAAGCATTTTTTACCGCGAACGCATGGACAGAGCTATATGTTTCTCGTCCTCCACACACACCGCTCGTTCGTCCGTCTCGCTCGCTTCGCGCCATTTCCTTAGTAGTCGCATGGCTTCTTTCCGGAAGCGTTGGCAATACGCTTGAACGTACAGTCGCACGATGGCAAATACATCGCCTTCGTAGCAAAGCAACGAGGGGCGGTGGGAATGCCTCTGGGCTTATTCTCCATGAAGACATCGTAACGCTGTATTACCCCGATAGTAAAAATAATACTGTCATGGCTCGCTACGCTGACGCGATAAAACAAATTGATTTTTAGAAGTACTGACGATATACTACTGCTATGGAAAAACTTCGCATTGAACAACTGAGAGAACAACTCCTCTTAGAAAAGAAACAACTTGAGCATGACCTGGGCGAGTCGGCAATAAAAACCGACAGCCACTGGGAAACAAAGCGCCCGCAATTCGACGAAGCGGGGCGATTCGGGGAAGAAGAGCGCGCCGATGAAGTGGAGGAATATGAAAATGAATCCTCTGTCGATCGACACCTTGAAGCACAGCTTACCGCCGTTACCGTCGCCCTTGAAAAAATAAATGCCGGCACCTATGGCATCTGCGAACAATGCGGATCTGCCATTGATGACGCTCGCCTCACCGCGAACCCTTCGGCACGCACGCATACGGCGTGCGCCAACTAGGACTCATATGCCTGCAAAAGTTTTTTCTGCGACGCTCTGTGGGATCGATGCAAACATCATTACCGTGGAAACTGACATTTCACACGGCCTCCATTGTTTTACGATCGTTGGATTGCCGGACCAATCCGTAGGAGAGTCACGGGATCGCGTGAATGCCGCGCTTAAAAACTCTGGATTTCAATATCCCAAAAAAACCAATCAAAAAATTATTGTTAATCTCGCTCCTGCCGACATTAGAAAAGAAGGGGCGTCATACGACCTTCCTATTGCACTCTCATATCTCTCAGCATCCGATCAGCTTCATTTTGACCCGGAAAAGAAACTTTTCGTAGGAGAGCTTGCGCTCGATGGGGGTGTGCGCCCAATCCACGGCGCGCTCGCAATCGTCGCACAAGCAAAGCGTGATGGCTTTACCGTTGTTGTGCTTCCATCATTAAATGCACCGGAGGCACAACTCATCTCAGGTATTACCGTAGTGCCGGTCGCCACCATTTCTGAGTGTGCCGATTATCTCATGCACGGCACGATTCCGGCCCATACCCCCGCAGACACCGCCCCTGTTGGCGCACACAAAGATGCACTATACGATGCCGATGCGCTTGATTTTTCACATATCAAAGGACAAGAACAAGCCAAGCGCGCGCTTGAGATCGCGGCGGCGGGCGGGCACAATGTATTATTATCAGGCCCACCGGGAACGGGAAAAACAATGCTTGCAAAAGCGACCACCTCCATTCTTCCCGAGATGTCGGAAGGCGAGATCATCGAAACGACAAAGATCTACAGCATCGTCGGCCTCCTCGGCACACACCACGCAATGATTAAGCGCCCATTTCGCTCACCCCATCATTCCGCGTCTGACATAGCCCTTATCGGAGGAGGAAAAACCGCAAAGCTTGGCGAGATCACGCTCGCACATAACGGCGTGTTGTTTCTCGATGAGTTTCCGGAGTTTCCACGCGATGTCATTGAAGCATTGCGTCAACCGCTTGAAGATAAAACAATTACTATTTCCCGCGCGCATGGATCGTTTTCCTATCCTGCTAACTTCATTCTCATCGCTACGAAAAACCCATGCCCCTGCGGATATTATCGCTCCTCCCAGCGTGAATGCACGTGCTCAATGGCTACTATTATCAAATACGAAAAAAAGATTTCAGGCCCCATTGCAGACCGCATCGACATTCATGTTGAAGTGCCTGCGGTCGCATATGAAAAACTCACCGAGGAATCTACAGAGAGTGAGAGTGCGCATATACGCGCGCGGGTATCGCGCGCACGTCACACCCAAAACGAACGTTTTAAAAAAACACCTCTCACGTGCAACGCCGACATGTCCAGCGCGCACATAAAAAAGCACTGCCCTTTGGACAGCGCATCTCTTTCAGTTCTTAAAAACGCCATGGAAAAATTAAATCTCTCGGCACGCGCATTTCATAAAATCATTAAGCTTGCGCGCACAATTGCAGATCTTGAGGATGCGCCACACATCCTTTCGACACATATCGCAGAAGCACTGCAGTACCAGCAAAGAAGTTAAAACATAGCGAGTAGGGAGTAGAGGGAGGTATACGGCACAAAAAAACAGGACGCATGTCCTGTTTTTGCTTACTTGCGACTCCCTACATTCTAATTTCTGTGCGCTCCTAGCGCCCCAGATACGGATTTTTCGCGCCACGCACCTCAAAATGTAAATGACATCCTGTAGATCTACCCGCTCCTTCCATGCGTACGCGTCTTCCTCCGACGATCTCAAACCCGCCACCCATTGTTGCAATCATACTCCCTTGTTTGACCTCTTGCCCGCTGAAGGCAAAGACATCCTTCAAATGCGCATAAAGCGTTACCACTCCATTCGGATGCGTAATACTAATGTTATTGCCATATCCGGAATACGCCGCCGCGCCGACGCTTGCGCGAGATGCTGTTGTTCGCACTGCCGTCACAATACCGTCTGCCGCCGCATAGATCGGAGTACCACATTGGTTGCCAATGTCTACTCCGTTAGCTCCATGGTATCCTTGTGTTATCCTGCCGCTTGTTGGGAATATAAAATACTTGTTAGAAACCGTTTTGGCCACGCTCGGCAATGACACCGTTGATCTCGGCGCGCGAACAGGTTGTGGCATTCTGCCATCAGGAACAATCAACACATCACCTACACGAAGTGCGCCATCTGCCGGGAGATGATTGTATTCAATAATATCGTCTTCACTTGCGCGAAACTGCTGTGCCAATGATGAAACTGTATCGCCCTTCTTTACCGTGTATTTCAGCCCATCTACCGGCAAGACCTCAAGTCGCTGTCCTTCTTTTATATAATCAACTGACGAAAGGTTGTTTGCCCACAACAACGTTGTAGGGGCAACGCTAAACTGTGTTGCAATGCCTGAGATCGTATCCCCGCTCTCCACTACATAATAAACAATCTGGTCACGAGAGGTCTGATTTTGGTCTATGGTAAGCGGCGCAAAATCAGCAATAAGCGCGTCGTCTGCGGTCGTAGGGTAGGCATACTCATCAGCTTCCTCCTCAGCAATACCTCCCCGCCCATCATCAATGCTATCATACACTGCTTCCTTAGAAATATATCCCTGAGATGACTTCAGGGATACTTCTGTGTAGGTATTTTCTGCGTTCTGTTGTATCGTTGTAAGCGTCATCGCTGAAAGCTTCCCATTTGCATCTGCAAGATTGAAAAAAGACGCGAAAAGCAACATAATAACAAAAACCACTGAAAAGACGTTCTTTTTTGCAAAAGCAAGTATATAAAAAAATCTATTCCCGGTAGAGAGTACAGGGAATTTCGCAATAAGCGTATTGATTCCTCTCCGCAAGGCGGAAAGAAAATTGGAGATCATGGTATAAATAAGGTTGAGATAACTGTCAGAACGTCCTTCTCGCGTCTCTTCTATGACCTCATGCATAGTACCATCCCTAGGCCCACTGGTCAATCAATACAACAAAGTTATCCACAGTTGAAAAAAGTGCTCTTTAGCCTCGTTACCAATTAAAAACACGCATAAAATGGAAGATTTTTGCACTAACTTGAACGAACGACAACGCGAGGCAGTAATGACAGAACATGGGCCGCTTTTGGTCATTGCGGGTGCGGGGTCAGGGAAAACAACAGTGCTCACACGTCGCATTGCCTCTCTTATTTCCAAAGGAGTTGCCCGCCCAGACCAGGTGCTTGCCGTTACCTTCACAAACAAAGCGGCCGGGGAGATGAAAGAGCGCGTACGTGAGCTCTTGGCAAAAACCGGGACTCATACCATACCTCTCATCGGCACCTTTCACTCCGTGTGTCTTACCATGCTCCGTACATACGCGGAGCTCCTTGGTTATGGACGCGATTTCATCATTTTTGACAGCAAAGATCAAAAGTCTCTTCTTAAATCAGTATGCGAAGAACTCCGTATCGATACCGAGCGCTTTACGCCCGACTCATTCAGTAACACCATATCATCACTCAAAAGCAAGCTCATAACCCCCGATGCATTCACCGAGGATGCGCACGACCCATATCAAAAAATGGCCGCGAAGGTGTATGAAAAATATCAGGACGCGCTCAAGGAGCACAACGCCGTTGATTTTGATGACATGATCATGCTCTGCGTAAACCTCTTTGAGGCGCGAAAAGATATTCTGGAGCTTTACCAAGAACAATTTCAATACATTCTTATCGACGAATACCAAGACACTAACTTTGCCCAGCATCGTTTTGTAAACCTCCTCGCGTCACGCTATCGAAATATATGCGCCGTCGGGGACCTCGACCAGGCAATCTATGGGTGGCGGCAGGCAGACGTGGCAAATATTCTTAATTTTGAAACACAGTATCCCGATGCAAAGGTAGTGGTACTTGAGGAAAACTACCGTTCCACCCAAAATATTCTCTCTGCCGCAAACACCATCATCAGCAAGAATAAAATGCGCACAGAAAAAAACCTCTTCACTAAAAACAAGGTGGGGGAGAAGATTAGCGTGGTAGTTGCCGCAACCGAAACACAAGAGGCAGAATTCGTTGCACGCATGGTCCGCACCCTGACACGCGAGAAAAACTTTTCTCTTTCTGATATCGCCGTGCTCTATCGTACAAACGCGCAATCTCGCGCGATAGAAGAAATGTTCGCGCGGCGGAGCGTCGCCTATAAAGTCATTGGGGGATTAAAATTCTATGAACGAAAAGAAATTAAAGATGTCCTCGCATATCTTCGGCTTGTAGCAAACCCGCGCGATACCGTGAGTCTAAAGCGCATTATTAATTTCCCGCCACGCGGTATCGGCAAAGTATCGCTTACAAATTTTTTCCAGAAAAAAGAAACAACGAAATCGATTACTGGATTTTTTGAACTCATTGAATCCCTCAAGGAAGCGCGTGCCACGCTTCCACTCTCTGCATTCATGAAGCTCGTTATAAAGCAGTCGGGGATTGAAGCGCATCTCAAAGAGTGCGGTGAAAAAGAAGAAACACGTTGGGAAAATGTACGAGAGCTTATATCAGCGGCAGCGTCCTACGACGCCGAAACGCCAGAACAAGCACTCACATCATTTCTCGACAACGCCGCGCTTGCCTCACAAGAAAGCAAGGGAGACGATAAAGGAGCGGTGCACGTTATGACAATGCATTCTGCAAAGGGGCTTGAATTCCGCGCGGTATTTGTTATCGGTATGGAAGACAATATCTTTCCTCATTCGCGAAGCAAGCAATCCCCAGCGGAAATGGAGGAAGAGCGGCGACTTTGCTATGTGGCCGTCACACGAGCAAAGGAACACGTCTGGCTACTCTACGCACGCGCACGGCGCACCTACGGCCAAACACAAATGAATCCTCCTTCTCGCTTTCTCTTTGATATTCCTGAACATCTCGTTTCTTTTTCCGTTTGTGGAGAAGAGGCAAGCATCAGCTACGATGATCTTGAAAATGGTATCGTGGGCTTTGAAACATACTAGGAATACTGCTATACTATTTTTATTAATTATTATTTTTATTTATGGAATCTTCCGAAAACATGACGTGTCAAAAAAAGTGTTGCACAGATGGAGCGCGGCGTGCCGTAAAAAAAGTATTGTGTATTATTTTAGTGGTTGCGGTACTGGTATGGATCGATGCGAATTTCAATATTCTTTCATCGTCGCGAGCAAATAAACAAGCACACACGCGATTACAGGCGGTCTTTTTAACCAACGGCCAAGTGTATTTTGGCACCCTTTCCCGTCATGGTATCGGCTACTGGCGCCTTGATAACACACACTACTTACAAGTATCAAAAACACCTTCCTTACTTTCCCTTGAAACACTCGATGGCCCCGCACCCCAAGAAACACGCACTACTCTTTTGAAATTAAGTGATGATATGCATCAGCCGGAAGGCACAATCATTATTCCTGCAACAAATATTCTTTTCTGGCAAAATCTACAAAATAGCTCTCCTGTCGCGCAAGCAATCATATCAGGAAAATGATACTGCGGAAGGGTCTCCTGCCAAACAAGCGACTCGGCCAAAACTTCCTCGTCAACCAAGGAATTATTAAGAAAATTATAGTTGCAGCAGCGCTCACCAAGACCGATACCGTACTTGAAATCGGTCCCGGGCATGGCGCGCTCACCTTTACGCTCGCTAAAGAGGCGGGGAAGGTTGTCGCCATAGAAAAAGATAGGGCGCTCGCTGAAATTCTCCGCAACGAATTAGCTGAAAGAAACATAACAAATGTCGAAATCATTGAGGGAGATATCCTTTCTTTTCTTGATGACCCCCACTCGCCGTTGCCACCTCGCTACCATGTCGTTGCCAATATCCCGTACTACCTTACCTCTGCGCTTATCCGTCAGCTTCTTGAGCTTACCCGTCCGCCAGAACGCATCCTACTCACCATTCAAAAGGAAGTTGCGCAACGCATCGCCGCGCATAGTGGTAAGGAGAGCATTCTCTCGCTTGCGGTAAAGTTTTATGCAGATGCGCGCATCCTTTTTCCTATCTCTCGTGGCTCTTTTTCTCCGGTGCCAAACGTGGATTCAGCGGTCATTGAAATAATTCCGCGAAAAGAAAGTTCCCCAATCCCGCCAAAAGCATTTTTTGCGGTCATGAAAGCTGGGTTTTTAGCGCCACGCAAGAAACTGCCCGGCAATCTCGCAAAAGGACTTTCTCTCAATAAAGAAAAAATTGTAGCATTACTCTCTGAGCTTGGCATAAACCCCAATGCTCGTCCAGAACAGCTCGCGCTGGTCCAATGGATCTCTCTCGCGCAACACCTTCAAGCACACCTTGCATAAAAAATAAAATTAGCTATACTAACAACAAATAATTAATATATACCACCATGGGTCACGAAAATTTTGAATCAGCTCCTGAAGAAGCACCAATTGAGAAAGAGCCCGTGGAGGAAACCAACGGGAATGATGTTGAGCCCATTATCACAGAAGATGAGCTGGGAGCGGAGGACGTAGTAACCCCAGAAACATCGGATGAAACACCAGAAATGGACCCCGAGTCGCTTGAATTATTAGGGGATGTTCCTGAGGCAGACTTAGAAGAAGAGGAGTAATTATTACCCCTAATATCGCCTGTTTATCGATAAAAGCACGTCTTTCTGGCGTGTTTTTTGGCATTAGTGTACACATTAATTAATACTACTAAAAACCGCCATATGTGTGTGCACATTACAACAGTATCTTGACTTTTTTGGTATTTCTTTGTATAATACAGGAAATTTGGTTATTAGTTTCTTTAAAAACTCAATAAAAGGAGGGCGCAATGAAAAGAATTTTTCTTGTTTTATTTTTGCTGGGCAGCATGGGAGCGACGGATGCGCTTGCAACCATTAAACATGCTCCGTCGCAAAAAATAACGCCCTCAAAAAATGTAAGCAGCCGGTTCTCCTCACCAGAAGAAAGAGAAAGTCGAGCGAAGTGGATTTATATGCATGCAATCGCACATCTGCAAAAGAAACTCCGTGAGGAAAAGCTGGATGCAGGAGAACAGGCAATCCTCATAACAATTCTTGAACACCCTGAGCACACGCAGGCAGTGGTAGACGTTGAGAAGGGAATAATTATGTTCGAGGGGACATATATTGATCTTACATCAGGTATTCTGCGGCGATTTGGATATCGCTGCACAATAACAGACTAAAAACGAAGGGAGGGAGTACAATGAAAAAGCTTTTTTTGATAGTTTTTCTTCTACTTGTAGCGACTGGGTGTACCATGACCACGACGCATATCACGATGACGGACCCTTCACATTTACGGGTACTCATCAAAAATGACTCTCCTTATAAAGTAAGGATGGAGGGCCCTGTGAAAGGGTGGATGGAGCCCTACAGCTCTATCACGTGGAACGCCGAGTGTGCCGGCAAGTTTAACGGTGTCGGCCATGCCTATAAAAAAATAGGTGAGACCGATAAAGGTGAAAGCGCCCTTTTTTACATGGGTGAGCGCGTTTTCGGGGTTCGCCCCGATGGAAGAAACCATACCTACAACGGGGAGTCGTACGACGAGGTCATCGCTATTTCCTCGTTCTACAAATACAACAACGTGATGGGTGAGAAAACACATATTTTCTACACCGATCCGTGTAGCATTCTCCTCCCTGACGTTGAGTTTAGGTGGGGGAAATAATTTCCTCCATCCACAAAAAAACACCGACCGTAATCTTACGGTCGGTGTTTTCATTTTTGTGGATGATTTTTATTGTTATGTTTCCGCGCTTCTGTTATACTATAGCTAATATATCTATGCTTAACGAAAGACGAAAAAACATCGTTCTCCCTGTGGTTTTGCTCTTGGGGATTTTTATAGGCGGAGTGGTGGTGTTGCGCACACAAGGCATCGGTGCGCAGGTACTTACTGAGGGTAAAAAGGTGTTATTTCCTATCGCATCCGAGCCCGACGCTGATCCTGATAATGATGGGTTAAAAAACTGGGAAGAAGGAATATATAAAACGGACCCGCGAAACCCCGACACCGATGGAGACGGCTATCTTGACGGTGAAGAAGTCGCGTCGGGCTATGACCCCGTGGTTAAGGCGCCAAACGACGCTCTCGAAGGCGCTGACACAAACTCTCCACGACCCGCGCCAAAAAATCTCACAACCTATCTCGCACAAATACTCACGCAAAAGATCTCCTCGGGCGAGATCTCGCCCGCGCAAGGAAACTCGCTTGATGATGTCAAGAACGATCCCGACCTCCCGTACAACAAAGACCTCGTGAACGAAGCTCTCGTGCAGATCGGTCTGCGCGCAAAGGAATATTTTGCGCTTCCAGTGGTAAGAACTGAGGATATTTCTGTTTCCTCTTCGCCAACAACCTACGAAGCAATCGGCGCATATATTAGCGCTATGGGACAGGCGGCGAGCAGGAGTCAAGAAGTAAATCAGCTCAATAAAAGCGAAGTCAGCATCATTAAAGATGCGGTGGAAAGCAAAGACATGGCGGAAATGAATCTTCTCCGCGTATCGGCACAAAAAAACATAGAGAATGTAAAAAACATAACAGCTCCGCAGGGATTTGAAAGTATCCACGCACAACAAATTGCCCTTCTTATGCTTGAAGAAAAAATATTCGATGCCGTCGCACACCTTGATGAGGACCCCGCCATGGCAGCTGCGGCGCTTGAAACATACCAGCAACTTGTCACTACATATCAGGCATTTTCTGAGGAGTTGAACTTAAAAATACAAAGCTACCAAAAATAAATCATGTTTTTGTTCGCATCCGAGAGCATAATCCCCAAATCGATATCAACAGCGCTTATCGTAGTGCTGCTTGCAAACCTGGTTTTATTTGCTGCGCTCTTCCAACCGCAAGCAGCGCAGGCACAGTGGGTGGTGACCGATCCGACGCAGATCGTACAAAACATTGCAAAATATGTTTGGGATGCAGCGAAGTGGGTGTACGAGAAAGCGGTTGATGCACAAGAAGCTGCTTACAGAATATGGGACCAATTCAAATCAAACAACGGCGTTGTTGCAGAGATTGTTTCCACTCTTCTCCTCATTATGATGCATCAGGTGCTTGCCAAGATTACCAACGACATCGTCGCATGGATTAATGGCGGCGGGAAAGGGAAAATACGCGTACTCCAAGACCCGGGGAAATTCCTCACCGATGCACTCGATGAAGCGGGGGGCGTGCTTGCAGGCGCTATTTTAAATGTAGACCCAGCTACTCTCTGTGATGCAAGCTATCTCAAATTCAAGCTAAAAGCCGCATTCACCGGCCCGTATGCCGTACCAACCTTTGACGAAAAAGTGGCATGTACCTTTACCGGCGCGGCACAAGGGTTAAAAAATTTCCAAGAGGATTTCACTAATGGAGGGTGGGCGTCATTCATCGAGCTTGCAAGAAAAGAAAATAATCAGTTTGGGCAAGAGCTTATTTTAGCAGAGGAGCTTGCTCGTATTAAGTCAGAAAAAGGCGCTGAGTCAGTTGCGAAACTTAATATCAGCAAGGGATTTCTTGCACAGGAGAAATGTACCATCACAAAAGCACTTTCAAAAGAGTCTGCGGATGGATTTGTAGGAATGGATGCGGATCAAAATAGCCAATACAATACAAATGCTTTGGTGGGGAAATCATTAGAAGAAGCGATAAAAACAATGGGACGTGTTGATGATTATGATTACGCTTCCGATCCTGATGAATTTAAAAGATATTGGAAGATGATGGGAGGAGATTATCAGTGTAAAACCGTCACTCCCGCAGAACAGATATCAGAGCTTGCAAACACCGTACTCCAAGCGCCGATCAAGCGGCTTGAAGACGCTATCAACGGCCTTACTGGAAAACTCGGCACTGGAGCGGGAAGCGTGCTCAAGCCCTACGTGCTTGCGATTGGAAACGCGGGCTTAAATCTCCTTCTCAAAAAAGAGATGGGGCTTATTACCAACGCGCTCGCAAGCGCAAAAAAACCAAGAAAAGCGCGGCGCCAATCAACGTCTTCATTGCAGGAAAACACGATGCTTGCGCAATCCGCGGGTGCGCTTGCGGGGTCGGTGAATGATTTCCGCTCATTCATGCTTAAAGCACTTCTTGAATTTAGTTTATACGTAAGCAGTGCCGGCACCGCACTCACCAGTATGGATGTGCTCGGGAGAATACCGATCAATCGTGCAGAAACAGAAATACGCGGAGGAACGTGGTATTTAGGCGGTTGGAATCCTCTTGCGGCCCCGCCTGCGCAATGTGGCTCAACCACCGCATCCTGTGGTGCATGTCCTCCCGAGTACGAGGCTAATTACGACACCACCAACCCCAAGACACTCACCACTACAAGTGGTGCTCCATATACCTGTGCGAGCACTCCTTTCATTCAAAACTATGATGCGGCGGCCACATCCACGAACGCGCCCGGTAAGGTTTTCTTTGAAGAAGCGCGCTGGTGCGGCGCGTATTATCAAGAAATTGCAATCCCACTAGAAAACCCGGAAGCTAAACAAGTTCCCCCGTTGGCAGGGCATGACCCTCTTTCTACCGGGCTTCTTGCCGGGGTAAACTGCCCTACACTTACGTACGGGACAGTATCAGTTCCAGGAGATTGCACGGATCCAACTGGTTGGATTCAATATAACCTCGATGGCGATGCCGCTTTTGAAATGGCAACGCGTATTGTGGGCTATGATGACACACAAGTTGATTCTCCTACAGCTGATGTTGATATGGCTGATCGCTTTATCAGACAAAGCATCGTGGGGGTAGATAGCGATAATAACAGCATTCCTGATGCCGCGATTCCCGGGCTTAGCCCCGCCAACATCACCTTCTCAGAAACCCTTATTTATACCGCACGAGACTCAAACCATAACGCTTTTGTTGATGCTGTTGGCACATCAACCGCTTCAGAGTTAAAAGGGTTATTTGAAATGCGCCCAGAATATTCTAAAACCATCATTAGAAGCGATGGCACTACAGTGACGTCGCTTCCCCAGGGGCTTGCGCAGGCGGCAGTTGCTGGTGATTATGTTTTTGGCGGGCACAACCAATTCGGTCATTCGAATAAAGTATTTCGTCTTTCAACGGGTGCTTTTGTTGCCACCCTTCCCTTTGCCGTCTCCGGCTCCACTGCCGTCTACTACCCTCCCAATGGAAGAATTTATCTCTTTGGCGGGTTCAACTCAACACAGAGCTACAGCGCTATTTGGGAATTCAATCCCTCAAGCAATGCTGTGCGGACAATGTCTGCACGATTACCCTCTCCTACAGCAGGAATGGCTGCAGCATATTACCCGCCCACTGGAAGAATTTACCTCTTTGGAGGCGCCGATAAAAAAGGCCCACACACATGGATTATTGAATATAATCAGGCAACTGATTCTCTTGTAACAAAAAATACGCCTCTGCTAAGTCCGCTCGCGCATGCTTCAGCGGCGACCGCCTTTAAAAGCCCACCGAATGCACAACAGCGCATCTTTGTCTTTGGCGGGTTTACTACTAACGGATTTTCATCACCCGCAATATTTGAATACGACCCAGCCAGGCCCGATGATGGGTTTTCACCGCTAACCCGTAAATCAGCAGATATCGAGGCGCGGGGATTTCTTGCGGCGGCACCAGGCGCATCTCCCGAAATCATCACACTCATTGGGGGACAAAGCGAATATGGGCTCCTTGCAACCGTTGAACAATACAATGCTCAAAACGATTCCATTTCCCGATCTTTACTTCCAGCTCCTCGCAGTAAGGCGAGTGGGGGCGCAATTGGCGTGGTAGCAGTTGCGGCTGGTGGTAGCACTGCGGCAGACGTAGCGGTTGCACCCGAGAACGCAAAGGTTTTCCCACAAGGAGATATTTATTATATTCCTGCTTCCATATATAACGAATCAATAACTACGCCATTTTGGGAGAAATATTTTAGTCCCTCGTTTGATGGGGGCTCAGCGATGCTTCTTAATACACGCACAGAGTTTACATACAATGATTTCACTGGCACTGTTGGAAACGCTACTATTACCTCACGCACCAACACCGACTCCAATCTTGTATGGCTAGCGCCACCATTCTACCCTGAATTACTTGAAAAAGCGCAGGAATTAATGGAAAAGTCGCGTATTATCAGCGGATATAATTACCCATCAGCCGGCGTGAAAAATTATCAATCCGGCCTCGCCGATCAGCTCGGCGCAACGCCCGATGACGACCCATACGACAACAACCCATCAAATCCTGCATACAACGA
>JANLHQ010000037.1 GCA_024654415.1 Candidatus Azambacteria bacterium
GCGGAGAGGGAGGGATTTGAACCCTCGAGGGGTTTTAACGCCCCTGCCACGTTAGCAGTGTGGTGCTTTCGGCCACTCAGCCACCTCTCCAAATAAAAACATAACACGTAAGCGGCACTGTGTGGGAAAAGTGCTACCGCATAATACAAGCTGTTAAATGTTTTGTGCGCCCTGTAGGGATCGAACCTACGACCGTTTGCTTAAGAGGCAACTGCTCTACCAGCTGAGCTAAGGGCGCGAAGTAAATTTTTAATAATCAGGCACCGTTTTCAAACAATCTGTCCGTTTCCCGCGGATGGCGGAGGCGAGAGGATTCGAACCTCTGATACTGTTTCCAGCATACCTGTTTTCAAGACAGGCTCCTTCAACCACTCAGACACGCCTCCATTTCAACGAGAAAGGTATTTAGGACAACGCAAAATAAAATACCATATTCGCATTCACTTTGCAATCGCGCACGCAGTTATTTTTTTTGCGCCGGCTGCTTTGAGTGCGTGCGCACACGCTTCAAATGTCGCTCCAGTGGTGGTTACATCATCAATAAGAATGATGGATTTTCCGCGCACTGTTTTCACATTATAGCACACGAAGGCACCTTTGACGTTTTCAAGCCGTTTTGCGCGTTCATGTACTTCGGTTTGCGGTGGCGTGTGTTCTCTGCGTGTAAGAGCGCGGGGTGCATAGGGGATCTTATACTGGGCGGCGATATTTTTTGCAATGAGCTCTGCCTGGTTAAACCCACGCTCGCGTAGGCGCTTTTTATGTAATGGCACGGCAACGACGAGATGATCGTTTCGTGGCGTGAAACCTGTATGAAGAAGGTGTGTGGTAAGGATGTCCGCGCAATGAACTGCCGCATGTTTCACGCCATGGTATTTGAGTGCGGCAATAAGAAGAGAAACCGTTTTTTGCTCGCGGTATTCTGTTGCCGCATAGAGCACAGAAAGCAGTGATTTGCCTGATGGGCGCGTGGGAACACGTTGAATAACAATAGCGCTTCGGCATGTGGTACACAGGACACTTCCTTCTGTATTGCACCCTACGCAGAAGGAAGGGAAGAGGACGTCGAGTACGAATTGAACGAGATTATTTTTCATTGAGCGTTATCGTGATGCTGTGTGCATCTGCGGTAAGGCGGGCGCCGTTACCGGAGCACAATGTGCCATCAACGATTCGCGCAGCAAGCGGAAATTCAACGTGTTCTGCTATTGCGCGCGCGATGATTCGTGCTCCCTCATTTTCGCTTCTGGGAAGTGATGCGATATAGTTCGCAACGCTTGGGCTGAATGTTATTGAGATGTTTTTTTCTTTCCTGAGTTTTTCCTGCAGTGCGGTAAGGTGAAGCAAGGCAATGGTGCGCAAGGAATCATTGGTGAGTGGTAGAAATGTCGCAATGTGGTCCATTCTATTAATGAGCTCTGGGCGCATGATTTCCTTTAAGGAAGAAAGCACGTTTTGCTTGATGGCCTGATATTCTGTTTCAAGAGGAGCGTTGTCGGCAGATGAGGCATGTCCAAACCCCATTGCCTTTTTATTGAATTCCTCTGTGCCGATATTAGAAGTAAGAACGATTATCGTATTTTTAAAATTTACATGTTCTGATCCCGCGCTCGTAAGTATGCCTTCGTCGAGTATTTGGAGAAGTACATTAAAGATCTGTGGATGCGCCTTTTCGATCTCATCGAATAAAACGAGTGAGTAGGGATTCCTTTTTATTTTTTCAGTGAGATACCCTCCTTCTTCATAGCCGATATAGCCGGGCGGTGCACCGAGCAGGCGTGAGATGCTATGTGCCTCTGAGAACTCCGACATATCAAGACGGATAAAGTTACCAAGTGCTTGGTGTGGTGAGCGCTCCCCAAACACTGCAAACGCCAGCTCTTTTGCTGTCTGCGTTTTCCCTACACCCGAAGGGCCGAGAAAGAGAAATGATGCGAGTGGGCGATGTGATGACGTAAGCCCTGCACGCGCACGCGTAACCACTTGGGCAATTTTTGCGATAACTTCTTTTTGTCCAACGATTTTTTTATTGAGCGTATCAGCAATATCGTGCGCAGGAGCGGCATCATCAAGGGTTTCGATGCCGAGTATTTCAGAAATAGTATCTCTAATGTGTGTGGCTTCAAGTGTTGCGCCGATTGGCGGGATGCCATGCGCGCGCAGGCGAGATGCGGCTTCATCGATGAGATCAAGTGCTTTATCGGGAAACCGTCGATGTGGTTGATATTTTTGAGCATAGCGTATTGCCGCAGTGAGTGCGCCTTGAGCGATGGTGATGCCGTGGTGTTGTTCGTATGATGGTCGTACGCGTTCAAGGAGAGCGAGGGTATTCTCTTCGCTCTCTTCTCGCACCATGATGGGTTGGAATCGTCGCGCAAGTGCTACGTCCTTTTCAATGGATTTGCGATATTCCTCTGGGGTAGTAGCGGCAATGACACGAAGGCCATCGCGCGAGAGCGCTGGCTTGAGCATATTTGCGGCATCAAGCGCGCCCGATGCATTGCCGGCGCCGACAATAGTATGGATTTCATCGATAAAAAGAATTACTTCATTATCGCGCGCTTCCTCTATTACATCTTTGAGACGTGCTTCAAATTCTCCGCGAAACATTGAGCCGGCAACCAAGAGACCCATATCAAGAGCGAATACTTTTTTATTTGCGAGCTCGCTCGGCACTTCACCGCGAGAAATTTTTTGGCATAGCCCGTGTACGATCGCTGTTTTTCCGACACCTGCCTCACCAATAAGCAGGGGATTATTTTTTGACTTGCGTAGTAGGGTTGCAACAATGCGCTGCACTTCTTTTTCTCTGCCATAAAATGGGTCACGGCTATGAGTGCTCGTGGGGGTAATGATGTTTTCGCAAAAGAACGAGAGTGCAGGAAATTTTTTCTGCGGCGTTGTTTTTTTGTTCTTGAGTTTTGTGACGCGCGCGCCTTTATTTTTCCTCGTTACTCCTG
>JANLHQ010000038.1 GCA_024654415.1 Candidatus Azambacteria bacterium
TTTTGAGGAAGTTCTTGCCTACTCGGCGTGTGCCGCAGCAATTGCTCGAATGTCCTCATTCGATGTGATTCATGCGCATGACTGGCTCTCTTTCCTTGCAGGATTGGAGGCAAAGCGCGTGAGCGGAAAACCCTTGATTGTACATGTGCATGCAACAGAGTTTGATCGCACGGGCGGCACGGGGGTGAACGCGCGTGTATACGATATTGAACGTCGTGGCATGCAGGAGGCAGACCGTGTTATCGCGGTCTCACAGTGGACCAAAAATATTATTGTTGAGCACTACGGCGTATCGCCCGAAAAAATAGAAGTGGTACATAATGGAGTCGAGGAGCGTGATTTTCGCCGGCTTCCCTCCGAGCTTGACTCGTGGAAGGCACAGGGGAAGAAGATCGTGCTCTTCCACGGGCGCGTTACTTTACAAAAAGGTCCCGACTACTTCCTCCGCACCGCGCGGCGCGTGTTAGAATTTTTCCCACAAGCAGTCTTTGTTGTTTCAGGTATCGGTGATATGTTGCCACAGATGGTACGCGAGGCAGTAACTTTAGGAATTTCAGACAAAGTATTTTTTGTTGGTGCACTCTGGGACGAAGAGCGCGATAAAATGTACCAAGCTGCTGATGTGGTGATGATGCCCTCAGTCTCGGAACCCTTTGGTATTGTACCGCTTGAGGCGCTCAGTAATGGCGCTCCTGTGCTTATCTCAAAACAAAGCGGTGTTTCTGAAGTACTCTCACATGCACTAAAGAGTGACTTTTGGGATACTGATGAAATGGCAAATAAAATTGTTTCTATTTTAAAAAACGAATCACTCAAATCGACATTACGCGCTAATGGTAATCGTGAGGCATCAACAGTTACGTGGTCAAAGGCAGCACAGAAAGTTCTCGGCGTCTATAAAGCGCTCGTCCCCGCATAGTATGGCATCCGTTTGTTTTTATTTTCAGGTTCATCAGCCATGGCGTATTAAACGCTTTCGAGTTTTTGATATTGGGAAGGGTGGGCGCTATTTTGATGAT
>JANLHQ010000020.1 GCA_024654415.1 Candidatus Azambacteria bacterium
CAGGAGGAAGTGGCGGATCGGCGGGCGTAGTTACGCAACTTACATCGATCTACGCGCCCACCGGCACCTATACCTCGGGTGTACTTGATCTCGGCGGCCAGGTGGATGTGACCGGCTTGGCATGGACGGAGACGAAACCCGGGAGCACAAATATTACCATGGAGGCGCGCTCCGGCAACGTTGCCATCCCCGACGGCTCATGGACGGGGTGGGCTTCTGTGGCAAACGGGGGAGACCCTGCCGGCGCCGTGCAGTACATCCAATACAGGGCGACGCTTTCCACCGCCGCAGTGACGGCGACGCCGACTCTGGATAGCGTGACGATTGATTATCAAACATCGGCAAACTATAATTTTTCACTTTCCCCGTTGCCGTCTTCCAGCGAAATAGTGGCGGGAGCAGCTTCCGCGGTAATTTCAACGATCACGGTAGCGGTTCAGAACCCTCAGGACCCCAGTATTACCGATCCGGTAAATTTTTCCGCCATTGTTTCTCCGTCCGGCCCGACCATTTCTTTCCGTGATACTGCGACGGGCCTTCCCGCGACCTCATGTCTTCCGAGTTCAGGGACATGCACGGTTGATATATATGCATCCAGCGCCGCATTGGGAAACTTTAGCATTGAGGTTCGGGGGAGCAATGCGTCAATGACATATCCCGACGGACTTACGAAAACCGTTTATGTCCCACTTACTGTGCAGCCACAAATGATATATGCGCCCAGCCTCACCGCATATCAAGGAGATGTAATTAAAGAATCGGCGACAAGTGCATATCCTGCGCCGACGGTTCAAACGCTGCTAACAATTACGAGAAGTGGTGGTGCGGACGAAGGTATTGCGAGTATTGCGAGTAATGCACCCGCGGGCATTATTATGGTTGCATCACCCGCGAATTCAGCGCCATTTGGAAGCACCTTTATGAGTACGCTTACTTTTAGCGCGGCAAGTACTGTCGCGAGCGCAGATTACCCGATCACAATCACTATCACCCCGATAATTTCTGGTGCGGGGAATGCGCAAACAGTTTTGTTTACGCTAAGAGTACGCAACCCGCTTACGTATTCGTTATCGGCGAGCCCAGATAATGGCGCAGTGCTTCAGGGAAATAGCACTACAAGCACGATCAATGGCGCATATGGAGGATATCCTGCTGGCACAGAGAACGTAGTGTTTACAAATTTTACGTCCACTACTAATCCATCTGCATTTTCATCAGTGCCGTTGGTTGGCGTTATTTCAGTGAGCTTTATCCCATCGGTGTGTACGCTCAGTCAGAGCCAGACAACGTGCGCAAAAACGATGAGCGTGTCTGCTTCAAGTAATGCGACACCAGGAACCTATCAGATTACTATTCCTGGCTCATCCTCGATCACGAGCTCAGCGCCGATCCCATCAGCACTATATACATTGATCGTTACGGGACCATTCGATTTCATTATGACTATGGGTGCGCCAATCGCACCATGTACACTCCCCACGGGGTGCGAAGTAGAACAAGGGACGAGTATTCAAGTTGCAGTGAATGTAAGCTCAATTTCTGCCGGGGGAGAAGATGTTGCATTCAGCTTACAGGGTCTCCCCGCAGATGTTTCTTCACAGGTTGTATACAACCCTGATCCATGTAGGCCATCTTTAACGAGCACATGTGTTATCACGTTTATTATTTCTCCAGAAAGCACTGCGGAAACCAAGACATACGCTGTTAATCTTGTCGGCGCAAGTTCAAAAAAAATGCATTCACTCCCATTTGCGTTAACAATAACACCAGGATTCACGTTTGAAATCTCACTTTCTGAGCCCTCAGGGGTTTCTATGCGTGGAGGTGGGGCTTCGGCGAGAGTGACCGTATTCATCACGGGGAGTGGCATCCCTAAGGCAGTCGCACTTAGCGTTGCTGGGTTAGCAGGCACTGGTGTTGTCCCAGAATATCAGGGCGGGCAACAGTCCTGTGTGCCGAAATGTGAGCCACAAATTGTTTTTAACGCCGCATCAGCACTAAACTGTCCGCCCGATGGAAAGTGTATTTATAATATAATGATCACAGGAATGTATGGAACGCAGGTGGTACAGAAGCCATACACACTTACCGTGGTTAATCCTTTTAATTTCGACCTTGCACTTTCAAGTACGCAGGGGAGTATAATGCAAGGAGGGAATAATGCGCCGTGTGCCGGCGACGAGTCGCCGAGTTCTACGCCGGGAAAATGCGATAAAAAGACGGTACTCGAGGTTACATGGCTTGCAGGCGGAAGTGGCACAGAGGTAGTGTCTCTTAGCGCATCGGTGATCCCTAATCCAACCCCTATTTTACCAGCTGATATCGTTAGCTTTAATCCCGATTCTATTACGGGACTTGAACAAGCGTCGGAATGTGCAGAATCAGCTAAAAGCTCAACTTTGTGTTCAATTATTACATTAACCGCTCCCATTGGATTAGTATCGGATTCATATACGATACTAATAGTTGCAACATCAGGAACGGTGGTGAAGACAAAAACATACGCGCTCACCGTAGGTACGACGCTAAATTTTGAACTTAGTACCGATCCAAAAAGTGAGCGGGTGGAACAAGGCTTCTCAAGTGCACTGGTGACGATTACGGCGCAAAATATGTTAGCCCAACAGGTAAGTAGTACTATTTCATTTACTATTGGGGATGCAAAATATAAGCTTCCCAAAGATGTGACGGTTAATCCGAGTATTCTCGCATCATGTACACTGGAGGCTCCACTTGACGCAACTTGTGACTCCTCGATTAGATTTGATGTTGGTCCCGATGCTATTAATGGGACATACCTCATTCCTATTATTGGGAAGAGTGGCCCTATAAAACAACTAGTGTATTACACATTGAAAGTGGGTCCACTTGATCTTGTGAGCTTTGTATCGCCAGAATTTAAAACTGATCCTCATCAGCGCCCACAAGGAAGCTTTACATGGTCGCCACCTGCGATATTTGTGGGCGACACAGTGAGCCTTGATGCTACACCATCAACAGTATATGTAGCGGGGCAACCAGGAACTGCGGCAGCCACGCCAGCAAATGGCACTAATGCGGAGTTCTCTTGGAATATTCCTAACACGACGGAGACCCCTCAAGCAGCCCCTAATCCAACGATAACATTTGGGAAATCAGGACCATTTGTTGCCTCTCTTACAATTACTGACAACGAAACCCTGCAGTGTTATAATGCCCTTTCAGTTCCTGAAGATTGTTGGTGTTCTGTTGTCGCGGCAGAAATGATAGGTGGTGCTGATATTGAGGTATCTAAGCCGCGGCCGTCGTTTAGGGAAGTAACACCGCAATAAGCTCGCATGAAATTATTTAATTTTTTTAAACAAAAAAGCTTTCTTGGTGTTGATATCGGTACTGCCGCCATCAAGGTGGTACAGTTGAGCAAAGAAAGAGATACGTATCGGCTTGAGAATTACGGCGAAATTAAATTCGCCGCGGAAGAAGCGCCGATGGAGGTGTATCAGCAAAGCTCTCTCAAGATGCTTGATGAGCAAGTTGCCAGTCTCATCAAAAAGATAATTGCTAAAACAGGCATCACCGCAACGCAGGCGGCGCTGTCACTCCCCGTATTTTCAAGCTTTTCGACTATTATTGAGCTTCCCCCGATGCCAAAGGATGAAATGGAAAAAGCAATCCAATTCGAAGCACGGCAGTATGTGCCTATTCCTATTAGTGAAGTATCGCTTGATTCGATAGTAATCGGCGAAGAACATAAGATACATAAAGAAAACGGAGGAAGTACAGATGGGAATGGGCAACAAAATGAACCGCAGACGGCAAAACCACAGAGAAAAAAGCATGTAGAGGTGTTGCTGGTGGCGGTGCCTAATGAAATTAAGAAAAAATATCAGCGCATCGCAGAACTCTCTGGCTTAAACCTCATTGCGCTCGAAATGGAAACATTTCCGCTCGCGCGCGCACTACTGAAAGGGGATCCTACAATTACCATAATTGCCGACGTTGGCGCTCGCTCAACGGATATTTGTATCGTTGACAACGGGTTTGTGCGCATATCCCATAACTTTGAATTCTCGGGCGTTGATATTACGAAGGCGTATGCGGAATTCGCGAAGCTGAATTTTATCGATGCAGAGCGCGCTAAAAAAGTGACCGGCCTTAATCTTACGCCGGGACAGCTTTCTGAGGCGAAGGCCCTCGTGGGAATTGTTGATAGTATTATTAATGAGATCGATCGGATCATTCATTCTTATTTTAATAAAACAGGGAGAGAGGTTAAGCAAGTAGTGCTTGCGGGAGGGGTGTCGTTTATGCCGGGCTTCGTGGAGCGGCTTCAAGAGAAGTTGAATACACCCGTAATAATGGGGAAGCCGTTTGAGAATATCGTATACCAAAAAGAGCTCGAAAAAACACTCACTGAGATCGGCCCAACATTTGGCGTGGCCGTTGGTCTTGCAATGAGGAGATGAAATTACCAGGAATGTGATATAATAAAAAAAGCGCAACGTTTATGATTCATTGGTTATGATTTATGCCTGATATATCGCTATTACAGCAAGAAAATTATGGTGTACAGGAAGAGGAAAGTAAAATTCCTGGCTTTATTTCTACAATCGCATTTGTTGTAATGATAATCGTTGCTGGCGGGTATGCGGCACTCTATACCTACGATCAGATGCTCGTAAAAAAAACAGTAGAAATAAACGAGAACATCAAAAATCTGAATGCGGGCGAGGTGACGGATACGGTTGATGAGTTGAAAAAACTTGGGACGCAGGCGAAAATTTTGAAAGAATTGCGGGAAATACATACGGCGCCGACACAGCTTTTTCTCGCCATAGAGCAATCAACGCACCCGGCCATTTCTTTTAATGACGCAGCCATTGATGTAGTGAATAAAAAGATAAAAATGAAAGGTACTGCGCCAAGTGCCGCGGTGCTTGCGCGGCAGGCGGAAATTTATGCAGAAGATGGCAATACCGCTTCATTTTTGGTTGAGAATATAGGATACGGAGAGAAGCCGGCGGTGTCATTTCAATTAAGTATGGATATCAAAAATTAACCTATGGATAGACGGTATCTTGTTGCGGGATTATTCTTTGTGGTTGCTATGATTATTGCAACTATGCTTGTGTACCCGAAATATCAAGCAATGAGATCTTCCGGACAAATTGCGGTAGAAAGGCAAAGAGCATTCGACTCACAAATAGCGTTGGCGCAGGATATCAATCGCTTGAAATCACAGTATAAAGAAGTAAAGAAAGAGTTTGCGGTGGTAGAGCAGTTAATCCCCCTCTATGATGAACAAAGTGACGCGAATCTTTTCGTTGAGCTTGAGGGGTTGACTGCACGGAGCGGCGTGTTGCTTGATGCTATCAGCTTCAGCAAGAATAAAACGATCGGCAAGCAGGTGGAAAAGAGATATCATACAACTAACGCGCAAATCTCTCTCAAGAGCGACTATAGAAGTTTTAAGAATTTTATGCGCTCGATTGAAACAAGCGGGCACCTGATGGATCTCACGCTTATTTCAGTGTCTGCGGCTGGGGGAGAAGGGGAAGATGGTGCTGACGCGACACAACAACTGCTAACCATGAAGATAAGTATTGATGCGTATTATCAATAATATATAAGCATGCAACTACTTCCCCAGGATCCAAAAAAAAGAAAATTACTACTCATCATCGGTGCTGCCGTGCCAGTACTTGCGGCGGCCATTTTTTTCTTTATGACATATAGCGCATCCACTCCTTTGTCTGAGGTCCCGCAGACGGCGAGTATCGCCGGGGGAACGGTTTCCGAAGGATCTTTGAAAATTATAGAAGGGAATGTTGTAGTGCTTCGTGAAGAGCTACAGAATAGTTTTTATAAATCATTGAGGCAGTATGCCACAGTTCCTGACACCGCTACGCCAGGGAAACAGGATCCATTTGCCAGTCAGCAGGGGGAAAAAAGAGAGCAGTAGGGAGAGGGGGGGTAATCATACAATCTCGTTCTACTCATCATCAGGGAGCGCACTAATTTCTAGTTTATGCCTATTACACTCATCGACATTCTTCTTAAAGACGGCAAGATCACTCGTGCCGATGCGGACGCGTTTCGCAATGAGCTAAGGACAAAACGAATTACAGAGGAAGACTCTTTACTTGCAAAGCTCCCTGAGGATTTAGTGTTTGAAGCAAAGAGTAAATTTTACGGCGTACCGCTGAAAGTGTTCGATGAGGATTTTATCATCACGCATGATGTGCTTTCCCAGATCTCGGAAGACGCGGCAAAAATGTATAAGTTCATCGCCTTTGCGCGAGTGGATGATGATACGCTTGAAGTAGGGGTTGTAAATCCCCAAGACGTGAGAGTGCTCGATGCGCTCAAATTTATTCTTACAAGTAAGAATATGAACGCAAAGATCTTTCTTGTCACGCCACGGCAATTTGATTTTCTCTTTCAGCAATATTCAAGCTTGCACGGTGAGGTGAAGGAAGCGCTCCAGCGACTTGAAGAGGACATTACCGATATTGATGCGATGGTTGGTCAGAGGATCGATATCGAGGAGCTCACCGCCGATGCGCCAATCGCACGCGTCGTTGCTGTTATTTTTAAACATGCGTTCGAGGGAAGGGCGTCCGATATTCACATCGAGCCGCTTGATAAAACTACGCGGGTGCGTTTCAGAGTTGATGGCATATTGCACTCGAGCTTGATGCTTCCCAAGAGCATTCATAGTGCGATTGTGTCGCGCATTAAGATTCTCACTAATTTGAAAATTGACGAATCCCGTGTTCCACAAGATGGGCGCTTTCGCTCAAGGATATCCGGAAGTATTATTGATTTTCGTGTGTCGTCGTTTCCTACTATCAATGGCGAAAAGATTGTGATGCGCCTTTTGGACCCATTTGCGGGCGTAAAATCGCTTGAGGAATTAGGGTTTGGAGGGACGGGATTTGAAATGATCAAGCGCGCGATAGATAAGCCATACGGCATGATCTTGGTAACGGGGCCGACGGGAAGCGGAAAATCAACAACACTTCAATCGCTCCTTGGCACAGTGAATAAAGAGGGTATTAACCTGGTGAGTTTAGAGGACCCAGTGGAATATAATATTGAAGGCGTGAATCAATCACCAGTACGGCCAGAGCTCGGATACACATATGCGAGCGGTTTGAGGAGTATTTTGCGCCAGGACCCTGATATTGTGATGGTTGGTGAAATTCGAGACCAAGAGACCGCTCAGCTTACCGTACATGCCGCATTAACGGGACATGTGGTGCTTACGACACTCCATACCAATAATGCCATCGGTGTCATCCCACGCCTTTCTGATATGGGGGTGGAGTCGTACCTTATTCCCTCAGCGGTAGTACTTATGGTGGCGCAGCGATTGGTAAGGAAATTGTGCAACGATTGTAAACATCAGGTGGAGGCGCAAGGGCGCGCGAAACAAATCATTGATGAGGTGATAGCCACAATGCCGAGCAAGGCACAAGAACGCGTAAAGAGTGATATGTATCATGTATGGGAGTCAGTAGGGTGTGGGAAATGCATGCATAAAGGCACTAAGGGAAGAATTGCTATTTTTGAGGCGCTTGAAATGACGTCAGAACTTAAACAGATTGTCATTGAGGGTATTACCGAGAAAAAGATCATAGATGAATCATTGCGCCAAGAGATGATGACGATGAAGCAAGACGGTATTATTAAGGTGCTTGAGGGCTCCGTGTCCTTGGAAGAGGTTTTGCAGTCAACGACATAGCAGTATATACTATACTTATTATGGAAAATAAAAAAACAATTCTTATAGTGGAGGATGATATATTTTTGTCTGACATGTATCAGACAAAATTTGTTGAAGCGGGGTACAATGTGAAGGTCGCGGGAGATGGGCAAGAAGGGCTTTCAGCACTGCAAGAGGGGTTGCGGCCTGACATGGTTTTGCTTGATATCGTTATGCCGAAGATGGATGGCATCGAAATGCTTACTGCGGTGAAAAAAGATGAAAAGCTGAAAGATATTCCCGTGGTGCTGCTTACCAACCTCGGCCAAGAGTCCGACATAACCCGTGGCATGGATCTTGGAGCGCTTGATTATTTTGTGAAAGCGCATTTCACGCCTTCTGAGGTGGCGAAGAAAGTTGAGACGCTTTTTGCTACAATACAAGCCTCCAAACAATAATTATTATGGCGCGAGATATTAAACAAGAATTAGAAGACTTACTCCATGCGGTAATCGATAGAGGAGGGTCTGATGTGCATATTTCCGTTGGGCGAAAACCAACGCTGCGCGTTGATGGCGTACTGGTACGCATTGAGGAAAAAGAAGAAATTAGCGAAGAGGACGCGGAACGATTTGTGATGGAAATCCTGAACGAAGACCAGCGTGCGAGATTTCTCGAAAATAAAGAACTAGATTTTTCATATAACTTTAACAACATTGCTCGGTTCCGAGTAAATGTATTTATGCAGCGCGGCCGGTTCGCTGCGGCAATGCGGTTGATCCCGACCGCGATCCGTACGCTTGATGAGCTTGGGCACCCACCTATCTTACATAATATCGCAAAGATGTCGCAGGGGTTTTTCTTGGTTGTTGGTCCTTCGGGGCAAGGGAAGTCGACCACGCTTGCCGCGATAATCGATGAAATAAATCATCAGCGCGCATGCCATATTCTAACTGTTGAGGACCCGATTGAATATCTATTTGACAACGATAAAGCGATTGTTGACCAGCGTGAGGTGGGGCAAGATACGAAGAGCTTCAATAGCGCTCTTCGTTCTGTGCTTCGGCAAGATCCAGACGTTATCATGGTTGGCGAAATGCGTGATGCGGAAACGATCTCTGCGGCAATCACTGCGGCAGAAACGGGGCATCTTGTATTTTCAACACTGCACACCAACAACGCATCGCAAACGATTGATCGTATTATCGATTCATTTCCTCCCTCACAACAAAATCAGATACGCGCTCAGCTTTCCGGAACGCTGATTGGAGTGCTTTCGCGCCGGCTCATTCCGCGCACAGGTGGTGGCCGTTCAGCTGCATTTGAGCTGCTTATTGCTAATCCCGCTATCAAAAACCTCATTCGCGAGAATAAAACGCACCAGATTGATCTGGTTATTGAAACCTCTGCGGAAGAAGGGATGATCTCATTAAATCGATCGCTTGCACTCCTGGTAAAGAAAGGGGAGATTACATATGAAGAGGCGGCAGTACACTCAATGAATCCTTCCGAATTAAGAATCTTAGTGTCACGATAAATGCAATTCTCCTATCAAGCTCGTACACAGCAAGGTGATCTCAAGAGCGGCACCATTGATGCGGTGACGAAAGAAGCCGCGCTTGATGCGCTTCAGCGAAGCAATTTTCTCGTGATTGCTATTAATGCTTCCTCCGGGAACTCACTGATTTCGGGGGGGCTTAAATTCTTCCGGCGTGTACCACGCAAAGAGGTGGTTATTTTTTCCCGCCAGATTGCCACACTGTTTGAAGCAAAGGTGCCGCTCATTGAAGCGTTAAAAACCATGATGGAGCAAACGAGTAATCCTATGTTTAAGGACGCGCTCCTTGATATCGCTAAAAACGTTGATGCGGGCGCGCCACTTTCAAAAGCACTCGCGGGACACAAAAGGATTTTCTCCGGTTTTTATGTGAGCATGGTCCACTCTGGTGAAGTATCTGGAAAGCTTGAAGATATTTTTCAGTATCTCGCAGATGGGCTTGAACGGGAATATTATCTTATACAAAAAGTACGCGGCGCGCTTACCTATCCCGCGTTTATTATTTTTGGTTTTGGAGCCATTGGGTTTGTTATGATGGTATGGGTGGTGCCAAATCTTACGGTTATTTTAAAAGAGTCGGGGCAAGAGCTTCCATTTCTTACACGGGCGGTGATTTTTACCTCCGACCTATTTTCAAATTATTGGTGGGCGCTGATTATTGGTATTGTAGGATTCATCGGGAGTATTTTCTACATAATTAATACGCCCCAAGGAAAGGCAACATGGCAAAGAGTGCAATTGAAGATCCCTATTTTTGGGAAAATGTTTCAAAAATTCTATTTAGCGCGACTGACCGACAACCTAAGTGTCTTGATCCAAGGAGGTCTTCCTATTGTACAGGCGCTTGAGATTACTGCGGATGTGGTCAACAACGGAGTGTATCACGAGATTTTGCTTCAAACGATCGAGGAAGTGAAAAAAGGAAATACGATGAGTTCGGTATTTCGCACGCGGAAAGAAATCCCCGTCATGGTGTCGCAGATGGTGTTTGTGGGGGAGGAGTCGGGAAAGCTTGATAATACCCTCAAGTCTGCCGCAGCTTTTTATCAGAAGGAGGTGACGGTGGTCATGGATAATCTTGTTACACTTATTGAGCCATTGCTTATTATGGTGCTTGGTGTCGGTGTGGCGATCATGGTTATGGCTATTCTTATGCCGATGTATGATATGGCGCAAAATTTTTAATGTTCAATGATATGAATACAAAACTCATTAATATCGTGTTGATTGTCGGCATTGTGCTGGTAGCGGGGGTAATTGGGTTTTTTGGGTGGAAGGCTTTGCGCGTGCCGAAAGTAAGCCCTGCGCTGACCGAACAAAAGGAGTTTCCTCTCGGAACGCCAATTACAAATATGGGGAAAGAGTCTGAGGAGCGCGACGCGGTCCTTGAGCACGATGTGCGGACAATCAACGAGGCGGTACAGGCATATGCTGAGGATCACAATGGGAAATATCCCGAATCTGACATAAGAAACCCATGTTTTGGAGTACGTTCTTGTTTGAAGGGGGTGAATATTAATACAAAAACAAAACAATATCTTGAAGTGGTGCCACAGGTACACCCCCATAACACGGATTATCATTATCGCTCTGAGAATAACGCGAGCGCCTATTGTGTAAGATCCGCCACAATACTTGAAACTGCCATTCCAAATGTGTTTCAGTGTACGGCTGATGGATGTGGGAAGGTGTTAGTCTCTGAAAGCTGTAAGTAAGTGTGGATATCCGTATTGTTGTTTGAGATGCGTTAGCAGTGTATACTATAAGTAATTGCACAAAGGTCGAGTGCATCGAAGTAGTTTGTATACTCATAGGCCTTCCCAAGCTTGGGGCTTATGAATGAAGAAAGAAGATAGATTATTTATTTTTTGTTTTAAATTTATGGTAAGCAATTCAACGAAAAAAGGGTTTACCCTTATTGAACTCCTCGTAGTGATTGCGATCATCGGCATCTTGTCGTCGGTGGTTATCGTGTCACTCAACAATGCGAGGTCAAAAGCACGGGACTCGTCCCGTAAATCAAACGCGCAAGCAATGGCAACTGCGTTTGCATTGTATGCGTCAGAGCAGGTTGGTGAAATCGCACCGCTTGAATCGGATACTGCGCAAGCAGGATGGACTGTTGTCGCGGGTATTGACGGTCTTGGCACTCCCGCACTCACGCTGGGGACACCACCTCTTAACACATTCTTGCGATTACTTCCAGTTGATTCCGCAAATACCTACACATATGGAAACCAAGCCAGTAACGGAGATTATGCTTTATGTGCGGCGATCGAAAATGTCGATCCAACCACTGCAGGCACAACCTTTATCTGTACTTCCGGTGGTTGTGGGATGAACGTTCCAACAGTAGGTCCTGCTAACAAAGCAACTCAAGCTACAGCATGGACAGCAGTTCTCTGTCCCGAGAACTAATCCTGTATTAGGAATATGTCTTCAACCGGACTTCCACATGGAAGTCCGGTTTGTTTTTTGGTATGCTGTAGGTATGGAAATGCTTCTGGTATTTGTGTTTGGGCTCGCATTGGGGAGTTTTTTGAATGTGGTGGTGTGCCGTCTCGCTGAGGGCGCTTCGTTGGTGTTTGATCGGTCACGGTGCCCGCAGTGTGCCCACACACTGGCATGGTATGAGCTCGTGCCACTGGTGAGCTTCGTGGTCCAGCGCGCGCGGTGTCGTGCGTGTGGGGGGAGGATAGCATGGCAGTATCCGCTCGTGGAGCTGGCAACCGCATTTTTATTTGTATTTATTTATAATTTTCTCCCTTCGTATTATCACGGGTGGGAAATGGCGTATCTTTTTGCTGTATGGTCAGCGCTCCTTATCATCTTTCTATTTGACCTGAAGCATTATATAATTCCTAATAAGGTCTTGTATCCGCTTATTGCTGTTGTAGCGGCACATATGTTTTTTGGAGGGGGATTTATGGCAATTCCATATGCCTTGATCTCTGCTCTGAGCGCTGCCGGCTTCTTCCTTGCATTGTACCTCGTGTCGCGTGGCACATGGATCGGGTTTGGCGATGTGAAGTTTGGCATATTCATGGGGCTTTTTCTTGGATTTCCCTTGATTGTAGTTGCTTTCTTTTTTAGCTACTTAATCGGCGCCATCATAGGGAGCGCTTTACTTGTACTTCATTCAAAAAAACTGCAAAGCCAGATTCCATTCGGTCCGTTTCTTGTGGTTGGAACATTTATTGCATATTTTTATGGAAGCAATATCATCCAGTGGTATCTGAACATTTTTTAATACTCGCACATACGCCATGGCAAATAGGAAAGAACAAAAACTAAACAACACGCGAAGAAGCGGTTTCACACTCATCGAATTAATTATCTCGATTGGCGTGATTGCAAT
>JANLHQ010000043.1 GCA_024654415.1 Candidatus Azambacteria bacterium
GGTCAAGCACGGGTATTACGGAAGTATAATACAACAGGCATGGAAGGAGTAAATGATGGGCAAAATAATTGCAAGTAGCAAACGTGAATACGAAGAAGAGCCAGAAGAAGAACCAGATAGATTTTACCTTTTAGAGCCAGAGGAGCGCGAGGCGTTGCGCGTGCTAGTGACAGACCAAACGAAAGATAAAATGTCTGTGTCACAAAAAAAGAGATTTGCAGCAGAAAGAGCAGCGTCACTAAAGGAGCATAAATGATTACAATTAAACTACTTTTACTTGTTATAAACCTGTACATGTGTTACGTGAGCCGCAAAGATTTTGTCGCAGGCATGTCGCTGGGGTTGGTTGCTGTACTTTTGCTGGACGAGGTGATGAGATGAAAAAAAAACCAGAGCCAATAGTTTTATATCAAGAGCATGAGGAAATGATACCCTTCAAAAATAGGTGGGGCGCATGGGTGTTTAGGAAGAAAAATGAACTCGCAGACACGAATCGGCCGGGCTTCAAAAACGCGAAGGGTTGGCATCCTATTCTTGTAAACGGCAAATGGGAATGGGAAGAGGATGAGCAGAAATGAGCCGAGAAGAAATACTAAAAATGTCCGCAGGTCGCAAGATGCGCGAGCTGGTCGCTGCGCAGGTCATGGGTTGGGACGAGACATATGTGCGCAGTATTGAAGCGTGGCATCCAGACGAAAACATGACAGACGCTTGTTTGGTGTTGTCAGAGTTAGCAAAAGAACCTTTTTCGTGGCACATTGAATCTGCAAATTTGACCGACGGTCGTGTTATATGGTGGGTATGTCTTTGGGGAGACATGCCAGATAGAAGTGTTGCCGAATTTAGCACAGAGGCAGAATCGATACCACTTGCAATATGCAGGGTTGCTTTATTAGCGAGGCAGAAATGAAGCCGAGACCAAATGAGGATGAAATAATCACGGAAATCCGCCAAATTTTATGGTGGCATTACAATAAAAGTTTTTTTCAGCAACGCTCGTTGTATGAGCGCTTTGAAGAATGGCTTGACGCGAGGCAGAAATGAACGATGGACTTGATGTGACAAGGGGTTGTTTCAACGGCTGTTTGATAATGTGCGGGATAATACTGCTGGTATTAGTGGTATTATTACTCGTGTAAGAAACGGAGGCACAACCTAGTGGACTGTCCAAGTTGTTCGAAAATATGGTATAATCTTGTTAACGTGGTTTGCCAGAACTGCAAAAATACCTTTTTGAACACTCGCCCTCTTATTGCGCTGGCACGCGATAAGCAGGGCGGTTTCTATTGAGGAAAAATGACGAAAGAAGAAAAGAAGGTGTACCATAGAGCGTACTACGAATCGCATCGTGAAGAATTGAAGGCGTATCACAAGGCGTATCACAAAGCATGGCGCGAAGCGCATCCAGAGCATTGCAGTCACGGCAAGGCATGGTACGAATCGCACCGTGAAGAAAGCAAGGCGTACAGCAAGGCATACTACGAATCGCATCCAGAAGAACAGAAGGCGCGCAGCAAAGCGTATGCTAAAGCGCACCAAGCAGAAAATAACGCCCATACTGTCGCGCGGCGTGCAGCCAAATCGCACCGCACATTCAAGAACGTAGACCCAAAAGAGATTAGGGTGTTCTACGCCGAAGCGCAACGGCTTACCAGCGAGACAGGCGTCAAATATTCAGTAGACCACATTGTCCCGCTTCAAGGCAAGCATGTATGCGGCTTCCACGTCCCCTGGAATTTACAAGTGATAACATTTTCAGAAAACTCGGCAAAAGGGAACAGATAAAATGAAAACATTGTTAGCAACCGATACAATCATAGTTTCTGCGTCACAGAGGTAAAACCTTTTGGACTGCCCACATTGTAAAAGTCCCGAGACCGTACTTAGCTCAGTTAACAAACACAGTATTAAACGGCTTTACTGTAAATTTTGCCTAAAATGGTCTAGCAATTTTGGCGCACCCAAAGTTCTGCTTTTCGACATAGAAACGTCACGCACAGAGTTTACGGCGTGGTCTACTGGCAAACAATATCTAGGATGGAAGCAGATTGCGAAGCCGAAGTTTATCATCTGCTGGTCGGCAAAGTGGCTTTTCTCGCCCGACACTATGAGCGATGCGGTGACGGTACAGGAAGCGAAACGGCGAAACGATAAACGGGTGGTCAAGTCAATTTACAAACTCATCAACCAGGCGGATTTTGTCATAACACATAACGGGGACAGATTTGACATCAAAGAACTAAACTGGCAATTCCTACTTAATAATCTCACCCCCAATAACAGATACAAATCCATAGATACGCTAAAAAAATGCAAAGAGATATTCGGCGTTCCGTCTTACGCTATGGATTATCTCTGTCAGGAATTGGGCTACAATGGCAAGCATCATACAGATATGTCGTTGTGGGAAGGCGTGGAAGCAGGCAACCAAACGTCAATAAATGACATGTCCGCATATTGCTCGAATGATATTTTTATGCTGGAAGATTTGTATCTGCGGACGCGCGGCTGGTATAAAACACATCCATCATTTACAGGCTACATGGATATGTACAGGATACTCGAGGGCGATTTGGAAGAAGGCGAGTACCTATGTCCCCGTTGCGGGCAGTCTATTTATAAGACAAAGTTTACGAAGAAGTGGCGCACGCCTGCGGGCTATATTTACAAGTCAACCAATTGCCCGCACTGCGGATGCGTGCTTAGGAAAACAGAGCGTATGCCTGGTCAAAGGATTGAGGTAAAATGAAAACAATATGCCATAAGTGTCTATTTGAGATGAAATGAAAAACATTCTAGGATTATTCCTTACAACTCTCGGCACGTTTGTTATCAAGCGTGGACTCAAAATGCTTACGCCTGACTTGCAACAAGAGTTCTTTAAGAAATTAAGGGCGAGTTTTGGTGTTAATACAAAACGCACTATTATCACCAAAGAAGCCGCGAAGAAGTATGCGGACAAAATGAGGTGAAATATGAATTTCAAAGTTCTGCAAGTTGAAAAATATGGGGTACAGGTTTTACAGCATCCAGAAATGGATGATTTGCGTCGCACTCAGTGTCTTTGCTTGAACTGCGCAGAAATGCAAGACTGTGCAATCGCCGCCGCTGGATTTGAATTGTGCAAGAAATATAATATTGCCTATGCGGTGACACGTTGCCCGTACTTTGATATGAAACAAGAACAAATATGATATGCGGAGTTATGCAGGGTCTACTAATCAAGAAGGCGCGCGCCCGTTCTGCAAAAGACCTGGCGTATTGCCGCCGCCAACTTCGTCAACACTTGCAGAAATGTGAGTTTTGCCAAAAGCAATTTGCGAAAAAGAGGAAAGGGGTGTAAAATAAGTTAATACGTTTAGCGGAGCTGGATGGCCAGTGGCTATCGAAATTGAGTTAATAGGCTTGGCGGCGTGGACAGAGAAGCCGTTGCAACGGCGACACGCAGACAGTAAACAGGGCGAAAGTCCTGAGACGGTGACAGGAGTACCGTAGGGTCCTCGCACAATTCCGTTCCCTGCCTGTTCTCAAATAAATTGCTAAAGGTTGGCTTAGAAGCGGCCACCTCTAACGAGTGAGTTAACGGCTAATGACCGAACTTGCAATCACAGTAATATCTGCG
>JANLHQ010000050.1 GCA_024654415.1 Candidatus Azambacteria bacterium
CTTCTTTGTAAGGCATCTCCCGAAGATCTTGCCGACAAAATACGAATACTTCTTAGCGACAGAAAAAATGATGAGATGCGTCACTTTCTCCGTGAATCAGCACAGGAGAATGCTTCGATCGAGAGCGTTATCAGTACAATAGTGCGAGGTATGGAATCTGGCATATGAAAAAACTTCAAAAAACCGAGTCTCCCATGCTTGCGTT
The DNA here is from genome assembly GCA_024654415.1 of Candidatus Azambacteria bacterium. GTDB lineage: Bacteria > Patescibacteriota > Minisyncoccia > GWC2-36-17 > WO2-46-25 > MEYI01. The sequence continues at coordinate 206 of JANLHQ010000050.1, forward strand.
TGATGATCTATTGCGTGAAGCAATTCGCTTTTTAGAGATGAGCGAGATATGTCACAAACATCACGTGAAGCATACTGGCAAGCGCGCATATCTTTTAGATTTTTATATTTGCCTTGGCGAGGTGGAAAAGGGAAAAACATTCGTGGAATATTTACTCTCGCATATCGTAGAATCGAAGGCGGGAAAAATTTTCTACCCCGGTCTCATGGATCCCAGAAATGAATCATCCAATGCAATCGATACGGGCGCGAGTGTCGATGCCATTGCGCGCTTTCTCCATGTGTACCGCGAATCTTTTACAAGAGAAGAACATGTGCGCTATAAGAAAATACTCGGAGAGGTGGCGGAAACATACCTTAAAAATGCAGCGGCGGAGAAGCGCATAACAAATCAGCGACTTTGGGGATTAACAGGACTTGCTTCGTACGCGCGATATGCTGACACGAACACTTATGATGATCTTATCAGGGCGAGCGTAGAACGAGCGTTTTCCGATATGACAGAGGATGGTTTTTTTATCTATTATCCACGTGCAGAAGATGATGGATTTTGTGGTTATGATGGGCTTACCACGCATTATCAATCGCGCTGTACGACATTTATACGGTACTCACTCGAAGCGGCGGGTATCGATGTAAAATCATATGAACAGCGGTTACAGCGAAGCGAGCGTGCACTTTTATCTATGTATTGTTTGGATGGCACAAAAGACTTGCGGATGGAGTGCAAGCGATGGTACTGGCTCTCTACTTATGAGGTTGCCTCCGCCGGATTTGATTCTTACGCGCTCGCGTATTCCTCTGTTCCGGAAGCTAAGGTTGCTTTGCATAATCTACTTTTCCAAGTCCGCCGACATCTCAACGAAGGATATCTGCGTTCGCATATTGGCGCACCGATTAATTATCAGTGTCCGATATTTTGGACAGCTCATTTGGCATGGATGCTTCGCGTGCGCGATGTTAAACGATATTTCGATGCAGCATCTTCACTCAAAGACTTTTCTTTCCGTTTTGAGGGGAGGGAAGTATTTACTGACACATCTCCCTCGCATCGCGCGCTCATTAATGCTCGTTGGCAGAGGCGCAATGCTAATGAGGGAATATATGAGAATGGTCTTAAAGATATGGTTTATTGGAGGTTCAATGTTCCAGCATTGCCTTCAACATTTCTTTTTTCCGTTCATGAATTGGCGGTTCACACGCGAGACGCTTTACGCGGATGGTATATCCGCGAGTGCGTGCTTCGTCTTTTGCGCTTCGCCAAGGAGCTTATTGTTATGCTCTTACCGCGCTACTCCGTTCGGTATGGTAAAATAGAATCATTTACGTACAATGATAATGCAATTGATGTGGTTGTTTCCCCAGCGACGAAATACGGCACTATTCTTCACGATACAAAAATTAACATTAGAATATGAATGAAATAACCATACCATGCACCGTTGGCGTGCTCACAAAGAATTCGGGAGCAACGCTTGCGCGCGCGCTCGAGAGCGTGAAGCACTTTTCCGATATTGTAATCTGTGACGGAGGCTCGAGCGATAATACGCTTGATATTGCGAAAAGATACGGCGCTCGTATTATAGAGCAAGATAAAAAATTTCTTGATCCTCAGGGGCGCATTGCTGATTTCGCTGCGGTGCGCAATCAAACATTGGACGCTGCAAAGGAGCAGTGGTTCCTTTTTCTTGATTCCGACGAATATATTTCTAAAGAACTCGAGTCGGAGATACGCCGCATCACTCTTGAGAGAAGCGAGGGCGTCTTTACTGTTTATCGCAGATACATGCACCGTGGAGAAGAAGTTATGTGTTCGACAACATATCCGAATCCGAACCGGCGCTTGTTTGCTCGTGCATCAGTGACAGGCTTTATTAAGAAGGTGGATGAACGCATTGCGTTCAAGGATGGTGTTGTTCCGGAAGACATTTATGGCGCACTCTATGTGCCGGTGGATGGCACGCAGGGGCCAAGCCCATCAAAAACAGCGTATTATGTTGGTTTGCATATCGAGCAATTAAAAGTAAGCTCAAAGTCGTTTTATAAAGATTTTTTCAAAATAGTATATCGAAACAGCGCCGTATCGATGCTTTATTTTTTACGGCTCATCATGATATATCTCCGTTGTCGGAAGAAAAAAATGCCTCTAAGGATTGAATTGAACAGACACCTGTATCATATTCGTTTCATTGCGGCCATGTGGCGTCGACGCAGGGAATTTCGTCGTTATAAAGCATGAAGATGATCTATGCTGCCAACATACGATTCCCGACTGAAAAAGCGCACGGCGTTCAGATAATGAAAATGTGCGAGGCGCTTGCCAATGCCGAAGCAGTGGTAGAGCTCATGGTGCCGTGGAGATTTAATCCAATACAAGAAAACCCTTTTTTGTATTATGGGGTT
>JANLHQ010000053.1 GCA_024654415.1 Candidatus Azambacteria bacterium
TTTCTTTATTTTCTTCAGTATGCTCTTCGCTTTTCGGCAAACCCCACTGCCAGCGAGGTGTTTCGCCTTTCCAGTAGCCGAAAGTAAATAGAATCGCAATCATTAGTAGAATTCCGATGAGCGCTGCGCCAGGCGCATCGTCAATGTCCCCGATGTAGATACCGGCGACGGCAATAGTTATGCCGATGACCACGACCAGCCACCCCTGCCACTTCACCGGTATCCAGCCCCAGCCAAACAACTTCCGCTTGAACCAGTAGCCCTTGGGATTGTCTTTGAGATATGCGATGAGGTCTTTGAACATACATTGATAATATCACTGCTTTTACCTGCCAAGCAAGCTCGTTCGCATTGAACTGGCAATTGTTCTTGATGCGCAAAAGAGGGACACCGGCACCGCAAAGGATACGCTCCGGCGGAAATAGCCCGAGGCTCAAATACATCGTGCTTACCCCAGCGTGTGCGAGTACGCACACGCTTTGCCCACCCATGCGCGCACGAGGAAGACTCCCTGTTTAGACTGATTTTAAAACTCTCCAAATTTCAACCATTGCTAAAGTATCAAGATGACAATAATCTTTAAGTGCTTGAATTTTCATATTTTTATCTTTTTCAGAATATTCTCCAGATACAATGCGATTCCATGTGTCCGCCGCAGTACCTCCTTCTTGAATGTGCATATCCTTGTAAGATAGTTTGGGAACAAGAGCGGGGAGAACATATTTTATTGAAGCACTGCCTTTAAATTTTGGATGATCATACATCGTGGTCTTGCCAAAAAATGGAATCATTAAATCAACTACACGATTATTAACTTCCTGCATAAAATCTTTATAATCAGAAAGATGCTCACCAATTTGTTCATTGATACCTTTTTCAAATCTTTGACTCCACACAATGACGCTTCCTGTTTTTGGTAAATGTTTCTTCAATGCTTCAGAAAAATATGTATCGGGACAGTCTTGACCTGTATATATAAAATCATAGTGAACAGATTCACTCGTTGGCGAGTCAATAACATGAAGTGAAAATTGGAACGGAATTTGTTGATATGGTCTGTATCCGTTATATTTTGG
>JANLHQ010000055.1 GCA_024654415.1 Candidatus Azambacteria bacterium
CATCAACCCTGAGCATCCGCCACTCCTTAAAGATATTTCCGGTTTACCGCTCTTATTTTTAGATCTAAACTTCCCTGAGACCTCGGCCGCATGGCAAACTGACCTCAACGGCCAGTGGAAGCTGGGAGAACTTTTCTTATACGAGAGCGGGAACAACCCTGATCAGATACTTTTCTGGGCACGGCTTGGCCCGATGTTGCTCACTATACTTTTTGGGTTTTTGTTGTTCCGCTTTGGGAAGGAATGGTTTGGTTCACGCGTCGCGCTTCTTGCACTTACATTGTTCGCACTTTCCCCCGCTCTCCTTGCGCATGGGAAATATGTCACCACTGATGTTGCCGCGGCATTCGGTTTTTTTCTTGCGATAGCATATTTCATTCGCTACTTGTACGCGCAAAACCGCCATAATCTTATCGCCGCGGGCATCGCATTTGGCGTTGCCCAAGCACTTAAATTCTCGCTCGTACTCCTTGTGCCTCTTTTTATCGGCTTCATTATACTCTGGGCATTTGCACACCACGGTGAGCGCTCATGGAAGGATGTGCTCGCACCATTCTGGCGGCTGTTGATGCGCGCAGCGCTTATTTTCACCATTGGGTATGTTGTTATCATCTGGCCACTCTATCAGATTCATGTGTGGAACTATCCCGCAGGACCAGCAACGCAAGCTGAACGACAAGAAATCGTGGCATCGAAATTATCGCTCTGTCGCGACCTTGATACAGTAAAAATACCTGTGAGCCAATACAGAGACACTGTTTGTAACCTCAAGACATTCCGTCCACGAGTGATCGCTGAAACATTTATATGGATGTCAGACAAGCCAATCCTCCGCCCGTACGCGCAATACGCACTTGGCGTGCTTATGGTTGGCCAGCGCGCAGTCGGCGGCAACACAACCTATTTCCTTGGCGAAGTAGCGCGCGATGCATGGTGGTATTATTTCCCTGTCGTGTATCTCCTTAAAGAGCCGCTCGCAATGCATATACTCTCTCTTGCCGCGTTACTCATCTTGCTTGGTGCTCTTCGTGCGAGTGTACTTAAAAATCGACTCACTGAACTACGTAAACGCGTTACATCGTTCACCAAAACTTATTTCATCGAAATTGTTCTTGCGATCTTCGTCGCGTTTTATTGGACATCAAGTATCGCGGCAAACCTCAACATCGGGATCCGTCATGTTATTCCAACGTTTCCTTTTGTGTTCTTGTTAGTATCCCGAATCATCCTCGGTCACCTGCGTAAAAAACCCGATTTTGCGTTTACGCTTGAGCCGGGCATGATGAAGCAATTGATTTCATTTTATGTGCGTAAGGCATGGAAATACGTAGTGCTCTTTATTATTATCGCGTGGTATGTGATATCAGTTCTTATGCATTATCCATACTATATTACATACTTCAACGAGCTTGCGGGTGGGCCTACACAGGGTTTTAAGTATGTCGCCGATTCAAATCTTGATTGGGGGCAAGACCTCAAGCGGCTTGTGCAATTCACGAATGAAAACAATATCGACACAATCCGCGTGCATTACTTTGGTGGTGGATCGCCTCAGTATTATCTTGGCGATAAATTCGTCCCGTGGTGGTCATCACGCGGACCGGAAAGTGGCTGGTATGCAATATCGGCAACATTCCTTGCTGAAGCATTCGGTACACCGGTAGGCAGATACACTCGCTCGGAGCAAGATTCGTACCTTTGGTTACGCGATAAAACACCTGTCACCGTCATCGGCCATTCGATCTTCGTGTATAAAATCGATTGATCGTGCATAGATAAAAAGAAAAGGGCGGACCATTTGGTCCGCCCTTTTTTTGTTACTCGTTGCTTAAGCCGCAAGTAGCGACCTGAGCTGTGCGCGGAATGTCTCTTCCGCTTTTGCAATCGGGACATCTCCCGACGGGTGGCGAATATAATCCGCCCCATGGATTGCATCCTTCCCGACGCGGACAACCACCTGCCACGTCTTGGCATGCTTTTTAAGATCGTTATACGTCTGGAAGCTCTTTGCGAGACTTCCTTTCGTGGTATAGTCGCACACAATGACTATACTTGGATTACGCTTTGCGAGAGCAGAGAAGGCAGTTGCGTAGGTGGTGGAAAAACAATCCACCGCCCCTCTCCCGAGATTCAGAAGAGTACCGCGTATCGCCTCGCGTGTCTTGCTATCATCTGCCACTATCAAAACTGTCTTTTCCATTTCTCCTCCTTTTAAGGTTCAACATCTTTTTAAATACAATACTACAAATAGAATAAATGTCAAGAAAGAAAAACGCGAGTTCAAGAAACTAACGCAATAACCCGATTTGGTTTACGATGCGAGATATGGCAACAATATATACGAGGTTAACCCTCAAAGACAGAGAAGAAA
>JANLHQ010000022.1 GCA_024654415.1 Candidatus Azambacteria bacterium
GTGCCATTTTCTGAAAAAAAATTCACACAGATTGTACAAGAATTATGTGAAAAAAATAAGTACGCAAACGCAACGGTTCGTACGGTTATTACGGGAGGGGAAACAAAAGACGGGGTACATTTTCGAGGAAATACACAAGGCGTATTTATTACTACCGCGCCGTTTCACGCGCTTCCAAAGAAAATATATGAGGCAGGCGTTGTACTGGAAACACTCGAACACCAACGAGATTTTCCTCATGCCAAAACAACCAACTACATCGCGGCGATCAAGTGGCATAATGCGCCGCGGATAAAACAGGTATTTGATGCGCTGTATGTGTATGAGGGAAAGGTGCTTGAGGCAACAACAAGCAATTTCTTTATAGTTAAAGGTAATACGATCATCACGCCCAAGAAGAATGTATTGCACGGCATTACGCGCAATGTTGTTATTGCACTCGCAAAGAAAACGTATCGTGTTGTCGAGCGAGACATCACGCTGCGGGAGGTGAGAGGGGCGGACGAAGCATTTCTTACCGCGACAAACAAGGATATCGTACCGGTTGTCATGATCGATGGGAAAAAAATCGGTATAGGAAAACCAGGGAGGAGGACAAAGGCGCTCATGCATGCATTTGCGGACTACGTGAAAAGCACGAAGTGATACCAAGTGGTATCCGTTGATGTGCGGCAGGCCATTTGGTATGATGTGTATATGAAACGCATCCATCTTTCTTTGCTTATTGGCCTTGCCCTCGTATTTGTTGCAGGGTATGTATTTGTGTTGTCACGGGGTGGCACTGAAAATATGGCGCCATCTATGATTGAGCATGCGGCAATTGTGCCGTTGGGGAGCGGTGTGTCGGTTGCGCGCGAAATCCAATAAAAAACGAACATGAAAAGAATAAGAAAAGTCATTAAAAGTTTCCCGCACGCATTCCGTGGACTACGCCATGCATTTAGGGGAGGGATGAACTTCCGGATTATGGTGTATGCGGCAACCGCAGCGATTATTGTCTTGGGGGCAAAGCCAATTCCTCCTTCATATAAAATAGGGGTTGTGCTTGCGGGCGCGCTATTGCTCATTGTTGAGCTCATCAATACTGCGGTTGAAAGGATGATGGATATTTTATTACCGGCAGAGCGCGAGGAGATTAAACACATCAAAGATATGATGGCGGGTGCGGCCTTGATTGCTTCTGTGTGCTGGCTTATCGTGGTTGCGCTCGCGCTCGCGGCATGATGTACAAATTTCCAGCACTATGTGCGCGTTTTTTTGATAAACGGTTTTTATTTACCGCGGGTATATACGTGGCGTTTGTCGCGGTTGTTATTGCGGTGGCGGCCGCACTTGCGGGGAGAGGGGTGCTCGCGTTTATTGACCATCCTTTTTTAGCATATGCTGAGGCAATCCGTAGCGATGCACTCACGCCTGTTATGCGTGCCACTACCATGCTTGGTAGTGGCACGATTGTGGTGGGGCTAAGCATCGTGGGTGTGATGTGGCTTTTATATCGGGGCATGGCGGTATATGCAGTAGCGTTTATAACATCTGTTGTTGGGGCTTCTGGGGTTACAGTGGTGATGAAGTGGGTACTCGAGAGACCGCGCCCCTCGGGGTTTCAAGCGCTCATGGAGCACACCTTTAGCTTTCCCTCTGGACATGCGGCACTTTCGCTTGCCTTCTTCGGAATTTTAGTTTATTTTTTAATACGGCATACGTCACGGCGTTCATTACAAGTTTTTGCAGTGCTAGTGGGAGGCATGATAATCATCGCGATAGGTGTTTCACGAGTGTATCTTGGTGTACATTGGCCGTCTGATGTCGTGGGGAGCTACGTGCTTGTCGGTTTGTGGCTTGCAATTGTAATACGACAGATGGAAAGAAAGTGTGTGGAAGTATAAGGAAAGATGCGCCACCTTAGCTCAGTTGGTAGGAATTAACAACCACTTCTAATTTTGACGCTGGTCTGTAATTCATGTATGCTTGAATTATGCCAATGCCAAAAAAACGGAAAGAGAAGTGTCTTGTTTGCGGCAAGGAAACTGCGAGCGCCGGGTATAAATACTGTAGCAATGCATGTCAGATCGAATATCAATATTTAGCGTATATTGAGAAATGGAAGACAGGAAAAGAAAGAGGGTTGCAAGGGTTGGGAATAGTTTCAGGATACGTTAAGCGTTACTTGCGAAGAAAGTTTGGAAATAAATGTTGTCTATGCGAGTGGTCAAAGGTTAATCAAAAAACTGGACAGGTTCCATTGGTTGCTGATCATATCGATGGCAATTGGCGAAATAATATCGAGACCAACCTTCGTTTAATTTGTCCAAATTGTGACGCATTAACACCTACATATGCTGGTTTAAATAGGGGAAATGGTAGAAAAAATAGGGTTGTAAGCAAAAGAGCGAAGGAAGGCCGTGTATTGGCAAAATTACGCCGGAGTAACTCAGGGGCAGAGTAGCTGTTTCGTAAACAGCAAGTCGCGAGTTCGATTCTCGCCTCCGGCTCCATATGATCAATTTCAAAGAAAAAATTACTAATCTTACGGAGGGCCTTCAGACAATGAAGGACCGTCTTTGACCTCGCCGCACTTCACCGAGACATTGCGACACTTGAAACACTCACGCAACATGAGCATTTTTGGGACGACCATAAAAAGGCTGCGGGCATCACCGCAGAGCTTGATGCCAAAAAAGAGGAGGTAAAGGAATGGGATAGCCTTAATCAGCGGCTCGAAAAAGCCACGCATGATTGGGAGTTTGTCGCATCCATTACCAATCAAAAAGAACGAGAACAATTTGAACAAGAGCTCGCTACAGAGCTTGCTGAGTTCGAGCGGGTATTTACCCGTGCGCGCCGAGCGAAGCTCTTCTCTAGCCCGTATGACAAAAACAACGCGATTCTCTCTGTGTACGCGGGTGCAGGCGGCCAGGATGCGCAAGACTGGGCATCGATGCTATTGCGCATGTATATTCGGTATGCTGAGGAGCAAGGGTGGAGGGTAACGATAGTGCATCAGCATTTCGGTGAAGGGTCGGGCGAAGAGGGGCTCGTAACTAAAAATGCCACAATGGAGATCAGTGGGAAATATGTTTATGGTAATCTTAAAAAAGAAATGGGTGTGCACCGCCTAGTGCGCGTATCGCCATTTTCATCGCAAAAATTACGCCACACGTCATTTGCATTCGTAGAAGTGATCCCCGAGGTTGAAGAAGTAGATAGCATAGAGATACCGAAAGATGATCTCGTAATTGATACGTTTCGTTCGTCTGGCCCTGGTGGGCAGAACGTAAATAAGCGTGAAACGGCGATACGCATCCATCATGTGCCGACCGGTATCATTGTGGCGTGCCAGTCTCAACGCAATCAACAGGCAAACAAAGAGCAGGCGATGCGGCTCTTGGTATCACGCTTAGCAGGAGAGCTTGAAAAACAAAAGGCACACGAGGTATCCGAGTTAAAGGGGGAGCGGGTGAATATCGAATGGGGAAGCCAGATACGTTCATATGTATTGCATCCATATCAAATGGTAAAAGATCATCGCACTGGCGCGGAAACCTCGCGCGTAAAAAATGTACTCGAGGGAGATCTTGGGTTGTTTATTGAAGCGGAGCTCGGTTTGGATGATGTAAAAAAGTAGGTAGAAGAATTTTACAGGGTATGGTATTCTATATGGTGTATTCCAGTAGCACATAAGGCGCTTAACTCTTATTTTTTTGACGATATGATCGTATTTGAAAACGTTTCCAAATATTATAATTCGCATCCGGCGCTTGATAAGGTTAATCTTAAAATTGCGCAAGGAGAATTTGTGTTCATCGTTGGGCAATCCGGTGCGGGTAAGTCAACGCTTTTAAAGCTTCTCATTGCCGAAGACAAGCCAACGGAAGGAAAGATATTCCTTGATAGTGAGGAGGTCACCGCAATGCCGCACAAAGATTTGCCATTGCTCCGGCGACGGATCGGTACGGTATTTCAGGATTTCAAACTGCTTACGCAAAAAACCGCGTATGAAAATGTAGCGTTTGCGATGGAGGTCGCGGGGCGCAATAAAAAGGAAATAGCAGATGATGTTCCTCAAATCCTACAGCTTGTAGGGCTCGAGCAAAAAGCGCGTAATTTCCCACGAGAGCTTTCAGGCGGGGAGCAACAACGCGTCGCAATAGCGCGGGCACTCGTGCATCAACCCGATATCATTATTGCCGATGAGCCAACAGGAAATCTCGATCCGCTCAACACATGGGATGTCATCCGCCTGCTCATGAAGATCAACGAACTCGGCACGACGATTATTTTAGCGACACATGATAGAGAGATCATCAACACTATTAATAAACGCGTCATAAGCATCGACAAAGGAAAGGTCGTGCGTGACGAAGAAGGAGGGAGGTATATCCTTTAAACATATGATCACAACATTCAAACGTATTGTTATTGCAGGGTTTCTTAATTTCTGGCGAAATGGGTGGCTTTCGACCGCCACGATTTCAGTCATGATGCTTGCACTCTCAATGGTGCTTGGGTTAGTGCTTTTATCTGTACTCACTGAGTCGCTTGTAGGGAATCTTGAAAATAAGATCGATGTATCAGTATACTTTAACCCTAACACTGAAGAGGGGGAGGTTTTAAAAGTAAAGAACGATCTTCTCGCATTAAAGGAGGTGAAGAGTGTTGTATATGTTTCGCGCGATGAAGCGCTCGCGCGGTTCAAAGAGAAGCACAAAGAAGATACCGTAGTGCTTCAAGCGCTTGAAGAGATTGACACTAATCCCCTCGAAGCGAGTTTAAATATCAAAGCAAAAGATGCGACGGATTTTCCTGTGGTTGTAAGCTTTTTGGAAGGCGAACAATACAAAGACCTCATTAGTAAAGTAAACTATTACGAAAATAAAGAAGTCATTGCTCGGTTGACGGGAATTGTATCGGCAATCAGAAAGGGCGGTGCAGTGGCGAGCGCCATACTCGCACTTATTGCGCTTCTCGTTGCATTCAATACTATCCGTATCGCAATCTACACGCTCCGTAACGAGATCAGCATCATGAAGCTTGTCGGCGCAACCAATTGGTTTGTGCGTGGGCCATTCCTTATTGCGGGCGCGCTCTATGGCGCGGTAGCATCAATCGCGACAATGCTAGTATTTTATCCATTTATCTTTGTACTTTCACCGGTATTTGCACGATTTTTCCCTGGCACTGATCTTTTGGCGTATTTTACGCAGAATTTCCTCACATTGTGGTTTATCCTATTCGTGGCTGGCATCGTGCTGAGTGTCGCGGGAAGCGTGATCGCCATTAGGAAGCATTTGAAAATTTAAATAGATTTGTGTACACTAAGCAATGCCTATTTCAGGCATTGCTTTTTATTTTGCGGGATCATCTAGCGGTAGGATGCAGCTCTCTGAAAGCTGTCACTCTGGCCCGCCCCGTTAGATACTACAGAGCAATGCGCATGTACAATAAAAGTTTCACAATATGTTTGTTGGCAACGTTGCGGGATCATCTAGCGGTAGGATGCAGCTCTCTGAAAGCTGTCACCTTGGTTCGAATCCAAGTCCCGCAACGTTGCTCGAAAACATTTTAGCAAGTATCTAACGAGGTGGGCGAGTCCTGAGCGCAGTAGAAAGAAGATATTATTAAATAATATTAATATGTCTAGAGAATTAGAAGAAGAACCAAAAAACTCAGAGCTAAGCGATTTTTATCGCTTTGTTATTACAAATCTTCCAGAGGGTTTAAGGGGTTCAGAAAATGCTTACCCAATAAAAATTGGTGATCATGAGCTGGAGGCTGTAATATTTGAACCAGAAGAAGAAATAGTTCGCATAGGGCTTTTCACGCAAGGAGGAAAGTATGCCAGAAAGACGCTAGAGATTAGCGAAGCCGGTGAGGTGACTGAAGACACGCGTGGCGTTATACCAGACTTTGATCTTACAGAAAACGAACCAGATTTTGAGATGCTTTCCAATGAAGACATAGCATCTTCGGTAGTGCATCAGATAAAGAATTTTAAGCGTCCTGACGTAAATTAAGTTTTCGACAAAAC
>JANLHQ010000057.1 GCA_024654415.1 Candidatus Azambacteria bacterium
GAGCGTAAAATAGAATATACGGATCCATGTTTTTCAAGTGCTGCCGGGACCGTCTTTCCTATTTCAATTTTTGCTTTTGTCCATACCTGCACCACTTTCGTATAGCGCTCCGTATCGGTAAGTAAGCCGCTTTGATATTGCTCGCCAATAACATTTACCTCTTTATTTGAGCGTTCAATGACAGCATCTTTTTCCACTGGAACATTAAGATCAGCCATACCCCATGAGATGCCTGATTTTGTTGCGTACTCAAAGCCAAGCTTTTTCATAATATCAAGCACTGGCACTGATGCGTCTACGCCAAACTGGTCAATGACATCGCTCACAAGTTCTTCAAGATTTTTCTTCGAAAACTCTTGGTTAACAAATTTATTGGTCGCACTGCCAAGTGCCCAGTTAAAGATAATCCGACCCACTGATGTTTCCATGTATGGATCATTTTCATTCTCTCTCTCCTTCGCTTCTCTGACAAATACTTTAATCTTTGCGTTGATTGCAACCACTCCGAAATCATACGCGAGCACTGCTTCGTTCTTGGAAGAAAAGAGTTTTCCCTCCCCTTTTGCGTCATCTTTCATTGCAGTAAGGAAGTAGCATCCAAGCACAATATCCTGCGTCGGTACGGTAATCGGATCACCGCTCGCTGGCTTCAAGAGATTTTTTGAAGACAACATAAGATCGCGTGCTTCCGCCTGTGCTTCTTCCGTGATTGGTAAATGCACCGCCATCTGGTCGCCGTCAAAATCAGCGTTAAATGCGGAACATACAAGCGGGTGAATCCTAATAGCCATACCTTCAATGAGTACTGGATAAAACGCTTGGATACCAAGGCGATGGAGTGTTGGCGCTCGGTTGAGCAACACACACTTCCCTTGAATCACTTCTTCTAATATCTCCCACACCACATCTGATGCCTCCTCAATGAGATACCCCGCACCTTTAATATTGTGTGCGAGTTCCCGTTCTATAATCTTTTGAATAACAAATGGCTTGAAGAGCTCAAGCGCCATTCTTTTTGGCAAACCACATTGATCAAGGCGTAATTCAGGCCCCACAACGATCACAGAACGGCCGGAATAATCTACACGTTTTCCGAGTAAGTTCTGTCGGAATCGTCCTGACTTCCCCTTCAACATATCTGCAAGCGAGCGTAACTGACGCTTCTGTCCAGTGGCTGCCATGACTGCCTTTCCCTTGCGCGCAGAGTTATCGATTAACGCATCTACCGCCTCCTGCAACATGCGTTTTTCATTCCGCACGATCACTTCAGGAGCATTTAAATCAAGAAGTTTTTTAAGACGATTATTTCGGTTAATAATGCGTCGGTACAAATCATTCAAATCGCTTGAGGCATATCGTCCGCCATCAAGCTGCACCATAGGCCGGAGGTCTGGCGGCATAATCGGAAGCACGGTGAGAAACATCCAACTTGGCTTTACGCCTGAGCGCACAAACCCATGTGCGAGTTTATACCGCTTTAGAAGTTTTGGCTTTAATGTCGTTTGCTCATCCTTTCGCAACTCAACCTCGAGTTCTTTCTCGAGTTTTTCAAGATCAAGCGATTCTGTAATATTTTTAATTGCTTCCGCACCAATGCCCGCCTTAAACATCTCGCCGTACTTCAAGCTCATTTCATAATATTCATTCTCGGAAAGAATCTGGATTGGACGGAGGCTCTTCAGCTCGCTTCCTACTTTATCATACGCAGCTTTCAGTGCTTCCTTTTTTTGCACATCAGTTTCTTGCTTAATCTTGGTAGCGTATTCCTTTGTAAGCTCCTCGAGTTTTTGCCCCTTAAGTTCCTCATTCACTTCAGTGATAATATAAGACGCAAAATACGCAACTTTCTCAAGTTGGTGCAACGGAATATCAAGTAATGTGCCAATCTTTGAAGGCACCCCACGAAGAAACCACACGTGCGCAACTGGTGCGGCAAGCTTAATATGTCCCATGCGTTCGCGGCGGACGATAGATCGCGTCACCTCTACTCCACACTTATCACACACAATTCCTTTATAGCGAATTTTCTTATATTTTCCACAGTAACACTCCCAGTCCTTTTCCGGACCAAAAATCTTCTCGCAAAATAGACCGTCCTTTTCAGCACGCTGAGTTCGATAATTGATCGTCTCCGATTTAGTCACCTCACCATGTGACCACCCAAGAATTTCTTCAGGTGACGCAAGTGAAAGTTTAATGGCTGTGAAGTCTGATACTTTTAACATGAGTGTGTGATTAAGCGTTTTTTTCTTCTAATGCGTCGACTTCGTCATCCTTTCGTGCGCCCTCAAACATCACCGAAAGACTAAGCGCCTTTAGTTCGTTCACGAACACATGGAATGCTGCAGGAATATTCGGACTCTTAATCTTCTCTCCTCGAATGATTGAATCATACGCCGCTGTTCTTCCCACAACATCATCTGATTTAATCGTGAGCATTTCCTGAAGCATGTATGCGGCTCCATACCCTTCAAGTGCCCACACTTCCATTTCCCCGAGGCGCTGACCACCAAATTGAGCTTTTCCACCAAGTGGTTGCTGTGTGATAAGCGAGTATGGACCAATGGAGCGCATGTGGATCTTATCTTCCACTAAGTGATTCAGCTTCAAAATATACATGACACCCACCGTTACCGGTTGGTCGAATTTTTCTCCCGTTCTTCCATCATACAACCACGCTTTACCAGTTTCTGGGAGCCCTGCTGCCTTCAACTCTTCCCTGATATCCTTTTCTTTCGCGCCCGCGAGTGCTGGGGTTATCGCTTGATATCCATTTTTCATCGCTGCCCATCCCAAATGTGTCTCTAATATTTGCCCGATGTTCATACGTGATGCAACACCAAGTGGATTCAAAATAATATCAACTGGCGTCCCATCTTCAAGATATGGCATGTTTTCAACCGGAAGAATCTTCGCGATAACACCTTTATTACCATGCCGTCCTGCGAGCTTATCTCCCACAGCCGCCTTTCGTAACTGTGCAATCTCAATTCGAATGCTCTTAATAACACCCGATGGCAACTTGTCACCACGTTCACGTGAAAATACTTTTACCCCTACAACCCTCCCGCGTTTGCCGTGCGGCAACCTGAGAGATGTATCCTTCACCTCGCGTGCATGTTCGCCGAAAATTGCACGAAGTAATCGCTCTTCTGGGGTAAGATCTGCCTCCCCTTTCGGCGAAATCTTTCCAACTAAAATATCATTAGAATTAAGTTCCGCGCCGATACGAACTACGCCATCCTCATCAAGATCCTTTAACCGATCTTCACCAACGTTTGGAATGTCGTATGTAGTGATTTCTGGTCCAAGTTTTGTATCTCGAACATCAACAGAAAAATCTTCAATGTGAATGGATGTGAACCGGTCATCCTGTACCAGTCGTTCAGAGATAATAATAGCATCTTCAAAGTTATGACCGGAGAATGAAAGGAATGCAACAGTGAGGTTTTGACCGAGCGCCATTTGCCCGCCGTCAGTTGCGCTGCCATCAGCGATGACATCACCCTTTTTCACTTTCGTTCCTTTTGGAACAATTGGTTTTTGTGAAATACTTGAGTATTGGTTTGACCGTATAAATGAATGAAGTGGGTATGTTTTCAATTCCTTCTCCTTATTATTCTTTATTACAATGTGCTTTCCATCAACTTCCACAACCTCTCCATCTTCTTCTGCGACTACAACCTGCCCTGAGTCGCGCGCTGCCTTTCCTTCAACGCCCGTTGCAACTACAGGAGCTTCTTGTCTGATACATGGCACTGCCTGCCTCTGCATATTCGAACCCATGAGTGCGCGGTTCGCGTCATCATGTTCGAGAAATGGAATAAAGCTCGCAGCTATAGAAATGAATTGATTAGGCGCGACATCAATGAAATCTATTTCTTCTGGCGTTACAATTCCAGGAACTCCTTTCACGCGCGCGCCAACCTCGATGCCCACGATTTTCCCGTGCGAGTCGATTGCGACATCCGTTGCGGCAATGTTATAACGATCCCCTTCTGATGCATCCAAGTACATCAGCTCATCAGTAATCTTAGAATTTTTTACCCGCCGATATGGTGTTTCAATAAACCCATATTTATTAATCCGCGCATATGATGCGAGATGTCCCACAAGACCGATGTTTGGTCCTTCTGGGGTTTCAATAGGGCAGATCCTTCCATAGTGAGAGGGATGCACATCGCGCACCTCAAAGCCGGCGCGCTCACGTGTCAAACCACCAGGACCCATCGCGGAAATACGTCGTTTATGTTCGAGCTCAGCGAGCGGATTGATCTGATCCATGAATTGCGAAAGCTGATACGACGTAAAAAACTCTTTCACCGCGGCCATCAACGGACGTACATTCACCAGCTGTGATGGTGTGAGAGTAAAGATATCAAGCGTACTCATACGATCCTTGATAATGCGTTCCATCCGAATCAACCCAATGCGTAATTTCGCCTGTAAGAGCTCTCCAACGGATTTTACCCGTCGATTACCCAGATGATCCACGTCGTCTGGGCGCGCATGCGGATCATTATTCAGTCGAATAACTTCCTTAATCACTAGCACGAGATCCTCTTTATTGAGTAGTCGTTCTTTTTGTTCGATATCCCGTTCGCGCAACTTCTCTGATGATTCGCCGTATAACCGAATATTCAACTTATATCGCCCAACCTCAGAAAGATCATACTTTGTAATAGAAAAGAACATCGAATCCAAGAGCTGTTTTGCGCCCTCCGCTGTTACCGGGTCTCCTGGTCGAATACGCTTATACATTTCCATATAACTCTCTTCACGGTTTTCTGAAGAATCCTTTTCAATTGTTGCATCAAGATACACGCCGTCAGGGTCAACATCCTTAAACGCGCGCTTCATTTCTTCATTGCTCTCAAATCCAAATATACGAAGCAACCCAGTTACTGGTAGCTTTCGCTTCCGATCAATCCTGACGTGAATAGCATTATCAACATCGGTTTCAAATTCAATCCATGCACCCCTATTCGGAATAATCTTCGCACCAAAAACCTTCCTTCCCTTTGCTATTGTGGCCGTAAAAAACACGCCCGCAGATCTGATGATCTGCGAAACAATAACGCGCTCTACACCATTCACAATAAACGTGCCGCTCTTTGTCATCACAGGGAAATCACCAAAATAGATTTCTTGATCCTTAATCTCGCCTGTTTTTTTGTTTTCGAGTCGTACCTTTACGCGCAGGGGCGCTTCATACGAAAGACTATTCTCCTTAGATTTTTGTTCGCTATGCTTTGGTTCGTCGAAATAATAATCGAGGAATGAAAGAGAGAGGTCATTGCCGGAGTAATCCTTGATTGGCGACACCTCATCAAACAGATCGTGCAATCCTTTTCGCATAAACCACGCATATGAATCAAGCTGCACCTCAACAAGGTTGGGCAGCTCAACAGACGACACCTGCAACGAAGAAAATACTTTTGTCTTTCTTGAAGTGCTCATTTTTTGAAAAAGTGAGTATTTAAAAAGCAAATCCCCTTTTTCGATGCGCACGCGAAAAAGGGTTGCGGCTTTTATTTCCTCATAAAAAAATTAAGGATATAGTAAAAAATAAACACCAAAAAACACAACGCCCATTACTTTGTGCTTTTTATATTGAACGTGATTCCGGAAGCAATCGCCTTAGCAATACGGCATGGCATCGATTCTTCATTCTCACAGAGAACCGACACCTCTTTTAAACTTAATACAACAAGTTTATGCCTTTTCAGAAATTTGTCAAGCGCGCACAGGAAATCATCTCCTTTTTCAATGGAGAGTCTGTGGATAACCCCCTTTTTTGTAGTAATCACCGCCGTTATCATATTTCTTATATTTTCATTCTTATTCCCTATCTATACCGGCATCTTCCTCATCCCCGCACATGAATACTCTGCACAAGACCAAGCCCTATAAAAAGCGCTAGGAGATTTGACCCCCCATAACTCAAAAAGGGGAACGCAATGCCAATCACAGGCATTAACCCCACATTCATACCCAAATTAATAGCTACATGGATAAATATCAATACCATCATCGCAGCACAAAAAATACGCGCAAAATTATTCTCTGCAGCCAAGCCGATGCGCATGATTCGCCACACGATGATACTCAGAAGTAAAAGCACGATCATCGCTCCAAATAACCCAAATTCTTCCACAATACTCGCAAACATAAAATCAGTATGCGCCTCCGGTAAGAATCCAAGCTGGACCTGCGAACCATACCCAAGCCCCTTACCAAACATCCCGCCACTCCCAACTGCGATCATCGCCTGAATCGCGTTATATCCCACTCCTTGTGGGTCGTGATATGGGTTCACAAATGATACGATCCGTTCCTTTTGATAATCCTTAAGCGCATATGCCCACCCTCCCCATGCCATAACCATACCAAGTATAATCAACAACGCGATTTGTTTTCGCGATATTCCAGAAAAAAGAACAATGCCAAGCCACAACGAGAACACAACTACTGCAGAGCCAAGATCAGGCTGTAGGAGTACAAGTGCCATTGGCACCGCTACGTACGAAAATGAAATAATAACGTGAAACCACCTATACATTTCCACGTGTCGCAATGAAAAATACTTTGCAAAAAGCAATGCAAGTACGATCTTTGTAGTTTCTACCGGCGCAAATGCAAAACCCCCAATCGTGAACCACCCGGTAAGTCCGCGGGTTTGCTTGCCAACCAACAGAAGCACGACAAGAGCGAGTACCGAACCGACATACAGCAACATCACTGCATACGAATTATTCTTGAAAAATCGATAATCGAGGAATGACAATGCCACCATCAGTACGATTCCTATACCAAGAGCAATAAGCTGCTTGTACTGATATGCGGCCATTACGTGATTTCCGTACGCCATCGCGACAAGCTCCACCACGCCAAAAAGCGTGAGCAATATAGCAGCGCCCGCAAGCACTTTATCCATTTTTTGGATATATGCAAAAAAATTCATACGTATAGTGTATTTTGTCTACCGCACGTTCGCGTCATCAAGCACATTGGTAACCGCCTCAGCATAGATATCCGCGGGAAGCGGAATCTCCTTTGGAAAAAGAACAACAAATGCGCGCCCTTCGTGAAAGCGAACATTGTTCAGCTCCGTCTTCCCTACTGCAATCGGGTTCTTATCTCCATCAACAAGTACAACATTAATATCAACTGTCGAAAACGTATAATCGCTTTGATTCTCTACGGTACCGGTTACCTTTGCAAATCCAGACTCTGTCGTGCTTACACGCTCATATTTTTTTGAAAAAACCGGGAGTACCACCTGTCCGGTCAATTTTTCCTGCAACTCCCACGTACCAAATGAATCAACGATAAATGTCACAAAGGCCGCAGGGGTTTTTATATCGATATTATTCTCCACGATATAGCGGGTTTGCCCCGCAAGAAGATATGTTGTCCCCTTTTTCTCCGCTATCACGTTCTTGCTTTCATCAAAAAAACGAAAGGTATATGCAAGCGCCCGAGTGCCATGCTGTGCATTGGCATTGCGCACCTGTGCAATCGCATCATATGCACCTCCCGCGGAAAACAAATGATATGTCTCCACTGTAACGTCAGAAAAGCGAACCACTCTACACGCCATACATGGCCCGCCGCAGTCAACCTTTTCCTCTCCTTGATTCAGTACGCCATCAATGCATGATG
>JANLHQ010000060.1 GCA_024654415.1 Candidatus Azambacteria bacterium
GAGAGGCTCGCCGTAGACTTTATTGATGAATACATAGAAATGGTATGTCTGCGTAATCAATATGCACAAAAGCTCGGGTATCAGGATTTTTATGATTATAAGGTCCAGCGAGAAGACGGTATGACAAAAAAGGAGCTTTTTGCGATTTTTGATACGATTTACAAAAAAACAAAATACGCGAAAGCAAACGTAAAAAAACTCGAAAAATCCATGCCCGGTCTGCGCAAACCATGGAATTTTGGATATATGATGGCGGGGGACTTTATAAAGGAAGAAGATCAGTTCTTCCAGTTCGACGAAGCGCTCATGCGCTGGGGTACATCGTTCGCCGCGCTTGGCATTGATTGTAAAGGAGGTAATCTTCAGCTTGATCTGCTCGACAGACAGGGCAAGTGGAATAACGGTTTTTGCCACTGGCCAGATATTGTATTCTTCAAAAACAATAAGCGCTTTTCGGGAACCTCTAATTTCACCTGCAATGTTGTGTATGGTCAAGTTGGCTCTGGCTCTGAAGGCCTTCATACCTTGTTTCATGAAGGAGGCCATGCGGCACATTTACTTAATTGCGAGCAAGAAGACGTGTGTGTTAATCATGAATATGCACCGATGTCTATGGCGTGGGCGGAAATGCAGAGCATGTTTATAGAAGCATTGTTTTCGAGTATTGAATGGCGAAATAGATATGCGCTTAACGCGAAAGGAGAGCCATATTCTTTTGACTTATTAGAGCGTAAGATGAGGAAGCTTAATCCGTTGCGTCCGCTTGCATTAAACGGCATCATGTTTGTTTCCAATTTTGAGCGGGAGGTGTATGAAGTAAAAAATCTTACTGCACAGAAAGTAAAAACAATAGCCAGGAAAAATTATAGAAAATATTTTGAGCGCTCAGCGGATTCCCTGCTCGCGCTTTCGGTGACTCATATTTATTCATGGGAAAGTTCCGGGGCGTATCACGGGTATGGCCTTGCCGAGCTTGCTGTTACGCAGTGGCGGGAATATTTTTACAAAAAATACGGATACATCGTAGATAATCCAAAAGTCGGTGCAGAAATGGCGAGAGTGTGGGCGCTGGGAGCGTCAAAGACATTTAATGAATTCGTACAAATCGCAACAGGCAAAAAACTGAGCGCGGATGCATTGCTTAAAAATATCACCGCTCCGCTTGCTACAATCATGCAAGAAAGCAAAAAGAAGATCCTCCGGCTTAAAAAAGTGAAGCCGTATACAAAAAAGATACAGCTAGG
>JANLHQ010000063.1 GCA_024654415.1 Candidatus Azambacteria bacterium
ACTACTGTTTTATTACATACGGATACGAACATAACAAGGTATCGTATTATATAGTATTTATAAGTTCTATCGTTTCCCCTGCGCGGTCATCAGAACCGAGTACCACCAGTATCTCGCCAGATTTCAGCACGGTTATCATACAGCCCCCCGCACTCTTTGTATACCCGGTCTTACCACCAAGTACATCTGTCCGTTTTTTATGAAGAAGTTCGTTATTCGATAAAAGCGCGTGCTCTGTTTTTGTATTTAATGACCACACCCGTTCTGATCTCCTTGAAAGAATGTCCCATACTTGTTCATGTCGCAACGAATACGCCACAAGCACCGCAAGGTCTGCGGCGCTTGAATAATGCTCTGGGTCATCAAGTCCGGTAGGGTTCATAAAATGTGTATCTACCATACCTAGTAATACCGTCTTTTCATTCATGAGCGCTATAAAATCGAACCCTTTTGAAGTAAAATAATCCTCAAAAGCTGTTGCCGCATCATTACTTGAAACCACAAGCATTATCTTTAAAAGATCAGGAATAGAAAATGTTTCTCCAACACGTAAGAAACCAGACACCCCTTCTGCGTTCACTGCGCGCGGTGTGATTGTTACGACATCACTATAATCAGCGTATTCAGCAACAATTACTGCGGTCATCAACTTTGTTAAGCTTGCCGGCGGAAGCCGTTCGCGAGCATTTTTCTCATACGACACATCTCGCCCGCTTGCGCCATTAGCGATGATAAATGCCTTAGCAGAAAGAGTGCCTACCCCTAATGATACAGTGGATAATCCTATTGGCTCAGCGCCATTCTCCTTTATGAGAATGGGAGCAGACATATCGACGAGAGCCACCTCCTGCGCCGCGGGCTCTTCAAGTGCGGGTGCCGCATCTCCTTCCTGCTGTACGTCCTCGGCTGGTGCCGCTACATTCTTTTCAATACTAGTAGTTACCACTGATCGATATACAAGTGCTGACTGCTGAGCTGTTGAATTTACCGCAAGTATTTCTTGGGAAAACATCTGATCACGGAGCACCACACCAAACACAAGCGCTGTCATGAGTACCACCACAATCCTCACACGATTAATCGTGTGAGGATTGGTTACATCAATTTTCTCACGCATTCTTTGAAAAAACATCATAGTCAGGAAGGTCGGTAATTTTTTCGACCCCTAATTTTTTTAAAAAATCTAGTGTCACCCGATAATAGTTCATCTGCGCATCATCATTCTTTTTTGTCTTTTCAATAAGACCTCTCATCAATAAGCTCCGTAGCGAGAAAATAGAATTTACGCCCCGCAATTCATCAATCTCTTGTTTCGCAATTGGCTCCCGATATGCAATACACGCAAGCGTCTCAAGCGCCGCAGGAGTCAGCTCTTCCGTAAGATGCGACCTGACTAATGCATGAATAACCTCAGCATACTCAGGCGCACTCACCATTTGAACTCTTCCATCCTTGCTGATGATGCGAACCCCTCTTCCCTGGTATGCCTCTTGTAATTTCTTGATCTGCTCAACGACCTCTTCCTCCGAAATGTCATTCCCGAGCGCTTTCTGGATCTTTTGAACACTCATCTCCTCTCCTGAAACAAAAAGGATCGCTTCTATTTTTGATGCTGTCATTGACATAATTTGGCAATTTTAATTTCTCCAAAAACACACTCTTGCTCTGCTTCACAAAACTTTTGCCTCACCAACTCAAGCATTGCAAGAAACGAAACGATCATATTCACTTTCGAGCTCGCATCGGCAACTGTGGAGAAGCTCATAGTAAGACCCTGTTCGATACGCGAGCGAATATCGCGGATTCTTTCCTCAAATGACACAATAACGGCAATGCGCTTCTCTTCGAGCTGTTCTTCCTGTTTTTGCGATCGTATCAATGTGCCGAATAATACATGTACCGTGCTCGTAGTGATATCGGCTGGCGGAGCGAACACGCGAATGTGGCGCAAATCTGACGGTTTATGATACGCAATATGTTGCTCTCGCTCGAGTACTCCTAGCGCATGAGCCGCGGCACGTATATGCTGGTATTGCACAAGCCGGTCTTTCAACTCGATAAACTCCTGCTCCTCCTCCTTAGTCACGGCAAATGAAGGGAGCAGTGTCTTTGATTTAATAAGAATGAGCTTTGCGGCAATCACCAGAAAGTCCGCCAGGTAGGATGGATCTTTTTCCTGAAACTGAGAAAAATACGCAACAAATTCATCCGTGATTCGCGCGAGTGAAATATCAGAAATATCGAGACGCTCCTTCTCGATTAATTCAAGCAATAGCTCAAGTGGTCCTTCAAATTTTTCCAGCTTCACTGTATACATTATTGTATAAAAAATGGTGCAAGTGAGTCAAAAAAGGCAGCGGGGGGCGCTGGTCGACGAGTGCCTTGTTTCTCGTATTCCTCCAGCGTCATTGGCCTCACTGTCTTTGAAAGCTCTGTCGCGGCATACGCCGCGACAGCGGCGAAAACAATAAAAAACACCAATACTATCTTTGCCTTATTAAATTCTCCTGAAAAATAGTGCGCCATGTATAACTAGTTGATAAAAAGAAAAATCTATGGTATAGTACAGAAATTATGAAACGCTTTTTCAATCAATCAAAAAAACTCATACTTGTTGTCGGCGATATCATTATTCTCTATTGTGCCCTCTATATTACATTAAGAGCTCGATACGGAGGAGCGTTCACACAAGATATCTGGGACGATCACTTTTTTCCATTCACAATCTCCTTTGCACTGTGGATTGTACTATTCTATATTGCAGGCCTCTATGACCGTCGTACTGCAATAAGTGGCTACGCATTCTACTCTCTTGTTGTCACCACTGTAACCACCTCGCTCGTGGCAACAATTGTCCTGTTCTACCTCATACCCGCATTCGTCATTACGCCTAAGACCAATCTTATTGCGATGGGAGTGGTCTTTTTTGTCCTATTTGTCGCATGGCGGCGCGGATATAATATCTTGATTCGCTCACCACATCTCCTGCATCCTACCATGTTTATTGGGTCGAATAAAGAGATGCACGGCATCATTGAGAGCGTACGCACACATCCACAGTTTGGATATCATGTTGCCGGTGTCATAGAAAACCCTCATGATACGCAAGAACTTATTGCGTTTATAAAAGCGCATGGAATTAATACGCTCGTATACGCAGACCACTCCACAGAAAGGGGTGGTCTGGAAAGCATATCTAAAATATTGTATGCCCTGCTTCCGCTGGGAATCACTATTATCGACCTACCAGCATTTTATGCCCGCATCACTAATAAAATACCCATTTCTATTATCGGTGAAGCATGGTTTTTTGAAAACCTTATTGAGTCAGAAAAAGGGTTTTTTGAAGTAGAAAAACGAGCATTTGATATTATGTGTTCGTTTTTTGTCGGACTTATTGCGCTACCATTCCTTCCGTTCATCGCGCTTTGCATCCTTATGAATAGCAAGGGGCCAGTTTTTTATACGCAACAGCGAGTAGGAAAAAATGGAGATATATTCCGTCTTATTAAATTCAGAACGATGGTCGAAAACGCGGAACGCAGCGGTATCCAATGGACGCAAGCAAAGGATGAGCGCATCACAAAGGTGGGAAACTTCCTGCGTAGAACGCGAGTCGACGAACTCCCCCAACTGTGGAACGTACTTAAGGGAGATATGAGCTTCGTAGGCCCGCGGCCGGAACGGCCTGAGTTCATCGCCAAGCTCGAACAGGAGATCCCCTATTATCAAATGAGACACCTTGTGCGCCCAGGGCTTACCGGGTGGGCACAGATTCATCAGCCATTTGGCGGGGCATCAGTTTCAGACAGTATGGAGAAACTGCAATACGACCTGTATTACATAAAAAATCGCAATTTTGTAATCGATGTTGATATCCTTGCAAAGACGGTGCTTGTGATCTTGCGCAGAGAAGGACGGTAGATTTACCAGATTCATCCTATCCTCTGCCCATTGCAAAGAATTGTTTTTTATCTTAACAGAAGAGCAGCCCTTCATTGATTGTTATTCTTAATAGAAGGACGTGAGAGGATTAAAGAAAAAGCAGAGCGTGGTGGCGGAACAAGAATATAGCGCGATTTCAAAGCTCAAGGTAGTATAATTATACCGCATCACACAAAACAAAACCACCGCGCGCGAGATGCGGCGGTGGTTTTGTTTTCTATATCCTTATATTATTCCTTTTCTGGGCGCCGCTGAAGCGGAGCGTATCCTGTACCGGCAGGAATAAGCTTACCGATGATCACATTCTCTTTGAGTCCTCTTAATCTATCTACCTTTCCTTGAACCGCAGCGTTAATGAGTACGCGCGTAGTCTCTTGGAATGATGCGGCAGACAAGAACGACTCAGTAGTCAGTGCGCAGCGCGTAATACCCAACAGTACTTGTGCCGCAGTTGCCTTCTTCTGCGTATCGGTAACATCTTTATTTGCTGCAAAGAATATTGTCTTTTCAACAATATCACCACGTACTAAATTCGTATCCCCCGCCTCTTTTACACGTACGCGTGAGAACATCTTACGCACAATGACTTCAATGTGCTTATCGGAAATCGATGCGCCTTCTGAAGTATAAATCTTTTGTACCTCTGAAATGATATATCGCTCCACCTCGCGAATACCAGAAACCCGCAACAACTCCCCAAGATCAAGATGTCCCTCTGAAAGTTGCATGCCTTTATGCACCACAGTACCCTTCTCCACCCACAATGTAGTGAAGTGCGGAGCTATGTATTCTTTGATTTCTTTCTCTTCTTTCTTTTTTACTGCCTTTGCACCTTTTTCTGGCACCGTTTCCTCCGCGAGTACAGGCCCACTTTCTTCAATAAGAACCTTTTTTACTTCGCCATCATCAATGATATCAATTACCTTCCCATCTATCTCCGAAAGCAACGCCTTTCCTTTCGGAGCGCGCGCCTCAAAAATCTCTTCAACTCTCGGGAGCCCCATGGTAATATCGCCACCACCCGCAACACCACCAACATGGAAGGTACGCATGGTCAGCTGTGTGCCTGGCTCACCAATCGCTTGTGCGGCCACCACGCCAACAGGAGAACCCATGCGCACTATTTTATTAACACCAAGGTCATATCCATAACACTTCTGGCATGTGCCATCCCTTGTCTTACATGCAAGCACCGATCGCACTTTCACCTCAGGGATCTTCTTTTCATCAATAAGGTCGGCAAGTTGTCGTGTAACAATCTCACCTGCCTGTGCAATGACCATATCACCATCTTTTACATCTTCAAGAAGATATCTTCCGAATGTTTTACCTGAAAAATCCTGGCCAACTGCCTCGGCGTCTTTAAGATGAAGCGTTACACCTTTCACATCGCCACAATCCTCTTCCTTTACCATCACATCTTGCACAACATCCACGAGCTTACGGGTAAGATACCCTGCTGACGCAGTACGGAGCGCAGTATCGGCCGTACCCTTTCGCGCACCATGCGTTGAAATGAAATACTCCAATATGCCGAGCCCTTCCTTGTATGATTTCTTAATTGGCAGCTCAATAATCTCGCCTGATGGATTCACCACCGGTCCCTTCATACCGGTCATCTGAATAAGCTGGGCCTCGGAACCTCTCGCACGGGAGCGTAAAATAGAATATACGGATCCATGTTTTTCAAGTGCTGCCGGGACCGTCTTTCCTATTTCAATTTTTGCTTTTGTCCATACCTGCACCACTTTC
>JANLHQ010000064.1 GCA_024654415.1 Candidatus Azambacteria bacterium
CGTAGCACCGCCGAGAGCATCACCGGCAAGCACCGAGAGCGGGCACGCGTAGCGTGCCCGCCAGTGGAGCCTAGCGTGCCCGGTAGTGAAGCCAATCTCTCTTAATGAATAGAATACTGCCAAGCCGATGCAAACCGCCCTAAAGGGCGGTTCTAGGACGACAGGAGCCATACCTATCCCCGACTGTAAGGCGGGGTAAGGTATGGTGAACTTAGGACTCGCATCGCCTTCGGCGGTATTCGGAATTCATTGAGAGAGAAAAAAAAATACTGTAGAAAATATTTTGAGATATTCAAAAACTAGGCTTGTCCGCTGTTTTTGAGTATCTTTCCAAAATGTTTTCTTCCGAGCTTCACTACCGGGCACGCTAGGCTCCACTGGCGGGCACGCTACGCGTGCCCGCTCTCGGTGCTTGCCGGTGATGCTCTCGGCGGTGCTACGCACCGCCCTGCTAAATCAAGCCCCCTTTTTTGCGAAAGCGAAAAAATCAAGCTTGATTGTGTGGCAATATTTACCTTTAGAGAAAGAAATGTATTTAATGAAAATATTGACAGCTTTTTCTATTAAAAATCTCTATTTGGGGAAATGTTTGGAGCAACTTCTATATTGGCATACTTGACACTAAATAAATGATGTGGCGGTCGTTTAGAAAAATAACATACGCTTAGAAACGATTTGAGCGTGTTGTTTTTAGGGAAATGTATGAAAAGTGGGGAAATTGAAATGAGGAAATGGGGCGACAATAGAAAAGTGGTAACGCACCGCTCGGTGGAAATGTTTGGGGAAATATTTAAGTGGAAATGTGTTTCTCTGTGGAAATGTTTAGAGCGAATTTTTAAAGGAGGCGGGCGGTGTGCTCACCGCCCGCCACAGATAGTCTGCCCTCTGCGTTCAGCATTTTTGGAGTCCGCCAGAATACAAATGCAAAAAAAAACACTATGGAAGAAAGCAGAGGGCAAAAAAAATGCAAGTGTGCTATAGATGCTCATGGGGAAAGATTAGACCCAGATTGGGGGGGAGCTAGCTCCCCTTAGAGGCAGGCATTCTATAGGATGTGCGGATATCACTTCCTGCCCGCTCTGCGGAGCAGGGCAGGAAGTCCGCACCCATGTTGGGGGGGCGGAGTTCCGCCCCCCCGTTGCAATCCCCCCCTCACCCGCTTGCCAGTCATTTTTTCGGCTTCGTTTTACTAGATTTTAGTATGCCCTCTATGAGCCTGCCTCTAGGGAATCCGTAACCCCACAGGGAGCTAGCTCCCCCCCAGAATTTTCTACCACACACCCCAACCCCTCTCTCCTACATAGGAGAGAGGGGCTTCAATTAGATTGTATTTTCGCCACTGCCTGCGCGCAGTCGCGGTGTGCATAATGCATTCCCATGTTTTCAATGTCATCGTCATACCGGCATAGCACGCAGGGCATCATTAGTTTTTTGGGTTCAGCGTTCGGGTCCTCGAGTGGTGCCTCGTACATGTGAGCCTCGCGCGGAAGCGAGCCAAGTTTCCAAGAGCGATACCATGCTTCCGCGCGCTTGGCCGTAATTCCTCCGATGATTCCAAATTTTGTATATTCTTTTCGCACTCGGTCATCCTCTATTTTTTCTAACCACTGCGCCGCCGAAAGTGAGATGTGTTCATTTTCTACCGCGAGGAAAAGATAATCGGGGAATGAAAGCAAGTCGTAACGCGCGCGCACATACGCCTCGCTCTTGCCGACCATTTCGGCAAGTTCAGCGGGACCATATTCGTATTTGTCAATCATTACTTTATAACTTCGCGCCTCGTCCGCGGGATTCACATCCTCGCGAAATAAATTTTCATGCACTCGCATTTCGTCTGTGCTTTTATCACTAAGCTCGCGCACAATAGATTTTATAAATGGCAACCCCGCGCGCTTCGTCGCTTTCAAGCGACGATGTCCGGCCACTACTTCGTAGCGCGCGCCAACTTTTCGCAAAGTGATCGGCTGAATTAGTCCGCGTGTTTTTATTGAGCGTGTGAGCTCGTCGAGTTTTTCCTCGTCCATTTGCGAGCGCATTGGCACGCTAGGGTCGTCGATTAAATCTATTGAAATGTCCTCTAGTTTTTCAGTCATAATTTTTCACTGGTAAATCTTGTAAAAATTCCGTCACTCTGTCGGGCATATCTTTCGCTTCAAATTTCATTAGCATGACTTTGTCGGGACCAACAACAGAAATATGCATGTAGTCGCCACGCTTCCAATTTAAGCCACGCAAAAGTTGCGCCGGTAAAACAACGCTCTTTGAATTTCCAATTTTTCCAATGATTCGTACCCACATGTTAATATTGTATAAATAGTATATAAAGTATTACCCTACCCTGTCAAATTAGTTTTCCACAGGTTATGCACTTTTAAGACTTGCCTAGCCGGCGGGCTTTGATACAATATAAAAATCATGTTCAGGGTCAAATACAACTTGCATGAAGAAAGAACAAAAGGAGTGGAGTCCCCTGGCCTTTTGTCGGATGCCGTACGCTTTTAGTGTATGGCATTTTAAAGTTGTTGTAGCTATATTTCTGGGCTGTCGGCGCTTTAAATGCCGACCACCGGACATAAAGTACCCCTTGTTCCGCCACCATGCGGGACCAGGGACTTTTTCTACAGCACCAAACATCTTTAGATGTTTGGTTCCATGCATCTGTATTCTTTATCCTTAGATAAAGAGCATTGAATCGACATGTATCGGCCGCGAAAAAAAAGTTATCCACAGGGGGTACTTGACGAGTGGATATTTTTTTTTTAGAATGTACCTATAGATTTTGCTTTCTGTTCGGCGTCTGGTGTTTTAATTTAACCCTGGACACCCTATTTGGAGAGACGCCGAACAGAGTGCGAAATATTTTAATAATTAGGATCAATTTAAATCATGGAAATAAAAGCATTAAGTAAAATAGCAGAAAAGTGGGGAAAAAATTCGGCGCTTGCCGGTGATGCTTATCGTGAGGGAGTAAATAACCCTAGACGTTCTTGGGCTGATTCAGCGGCGAATGCTGACGATGCTAGAAAGCAGGGCCTCGCTGATGCTGATGCGCGCGATGCGTTTGTTAAAGGTGTTAGAGAGGCAGGGGATGCGAAGTGGAAAAAGAATGCGACCATACTTGGACCCGCTAGGTTTAGACAGGGAGTACAGAATGCGACACCGGAATTTCAGGGTGGCTTTTCACAATACCACAGCGTGCTTTCGGGTTTGACTTTACCACCACGCGGACCAAAAGGTTCACCGGAAAATATTAACAGAGTAGCTGTAATTGCGGAAGCTTTACACGCTGAGAAAGTAGGGAAATAAAAATTATATGAAAAACAGCGCAGGACAAAACAAATGTGACGGATGTAATTCTTATTTTACCAAAGAGGGTGAGCTTTGCAATAATTGCAGAATTAAGAAAGGTTTACCAATTAAATCCTCAAAATCGAAAGCAGGAAATGCGGACGAGGACGAGGAGTAATAAAAATATTCATATATGGCCAAATTATTTAGAACAAGAGAAGGAGATGCGACCGCAGTTGATACAAGAACACAGCTAACAACTGTGGGAAGTGAAACCGCACCCGGACCTTTACTCGTTCCTCAAAGTATGAAATTTATCACTGGCGTGATAGTTTCCTCTATTCAAAATATGGCGGCGGCGACTGGCTTCAGTGGCTTGGTGCGTTTAGAAGGCCCGGGGCTACCAAATGGACCCGAAACTTTTGCGGCCGTTGCAGGTGGCAATGCCGTTGCTACTGGTGGTAATGCATCAAATTCAACAGTTCGTATTCCTGTAAATCTACCAGTCACTCCCGCAAATGAAATTTTAATATTCGGTGAAATGTGCGGAACAGATGTCGGCGGAGTTGGCTTCGTGGTAACTTTGGAATTTTCGACTCAAATGGAAGCCGGAGGTTCTGTAAATAAAACTTTCACAGTGGAGGGAGATATTGGAACAGTAGACTCAAAGACACTTTTGACCACGCAGGGCTCAGTCACCGCTCCGTCACCTGTTGTCCC
Source organism: Candidatus Azambacteria bacterium (assembly GCA_024654415.1). Classification (GTDB taxonomy): domain Bacteria; phylum Patescibacteriota; class Minisyncoccia; order GWC2-36-17; family WO2-46-25; genus MEYI01. The sequence continues at coordinate 4,009 of JANLHQ010000064.1, forward strand.
CAGCACAGTTAAGAAAATTGACAAAATTGTATTCGCAGTTAGTTCAGAGGGGCTCGCGGACGGAAAACAAGTTTGGTTCTTGCGCCTAGGTGGTAACGCAGTTCAAAATGGTGAGCAGGTTATCGCAGTTGGGTCATCCGGTAGAATTGCGGTGCAATCCGGCTCCGATGCGGCCGCTCAGCATATGATTTCACAAGTCTTAAATGATGTAGATATTGCAGTAAGCCCAAGCGACACGCTGACAGTAGCCATAGAAGGCGCAGGTGACGACACTGGCACTGGTCACGCTGTTGTGACATTAATTTACGCTTAAAATATTATGCCCCCGCTCGTCGAAGAATGGATTGAACCTTAGAATTTGATATGCCACCTACAAAAGACAATGGACTACCCTTTATTACTCGCAAGATGCTCGCGTTTGAAGAGGGGACGGTTTTTAAAATTCAGCTGAGGATTTACTCAGTGGAAGCGAATCAAATAGAGATAAAAGGAATGACCAAAGAGGGGCTTTTCACTTTTAGACTTACGACCAACGGAACAGGGATAATAGAACAGCATGATTTTTCAATTCCCGACATACCTATTATGCTCATGCTGGTAGATAGTAGTGGAAATTTCTCACAAGGGCAGTGTTATGCATCTATCGTTTTGTTGGCAAATGGCAGTCAATTATTTCAGTTGGCAACAGGGCTAGTATATAGGGAAAAAAGCCTTTCGTACCCAGCTGTCAACCAAGAAAATACAATACCAAACCGCGGGGATTTCACTCGCCGATACAGTGCGAATCCGGCGGCGGGGGCGGAAGTGGTTTTTACTGTACCAAGTGGTCGCGTATGGAACCCAAAAATGCTATACTTAAAACTAGTGACATCGGCCACGGTGGCCAATAGACGAGTACATGTAGTAATAAGTTCGCAGGGGCAAAATGAATTTCACACTTTCTGTGATATAGATCAAACCGCCAGTACAACGAGAGAGTATAGTGTGGCAAATATGGTGGGCGTACCGGATAGAGAGGATGGTGGCTGGATTTTAATTCCACTACCGGCAAATTTGTGGCTAACAGCCGACGAAAGTATAGAAACTTTAACAACGAACATACAGGCGGGGGACAATTTTGATGTAGCCACCTTGCATTGCGAGGAATTCATAAGTAGAGTAAATTAATGACAAAAGAACAACTCAAAAATGCAGTTATATCGGTTTTACTCGGAGCATTGACCATATTTTTGGCGAGTCTATTGCAAGGCTTGCTCAATATTGTTAATGACTTACTCGTGCAGGGTATCGGTGGAGCGGTCACCACCGGCTCGTATTTAATAAAAACATATAGAGTATAAAAAATCATGGATACTGAACAGCTACAACCAAAATTGGTACGAATGCTAGAGGTAGCCCAAGAAATAGCGGGTACTGGTTTTAGTATTACGAGCGGATTTCGGACAGTAAAAGAAAATCTTGAAGTTGGCGGGGTGAACGGTAGTTCACACCTTACTGGTGAAGCGGTAGATATAGCTTGCAAAAACTCTATGCGGAGGCTCCGAATTTTAAAAGCATTATTGGCCGTAGGCTTCACTAGAATCGGAATTGCCCCGGAGCATATTCATTGCGATATTTCAGAAACGAGGGCACAAAATGTTTTGTGGTTAGAAAATTAAGTGGTATAATAAATAGTATATGCAGGGCAGATTTTACGAATACAAAAAGCTTTCGAAATATCCGCGAATGAAGCCGGAGGATGTCGCGGTATGGGAGCGATTTATAGAAAACAACCCCGACTATTTTGACAATGTGGAGTATGATGTAGAGATCGGCGCAGGCGCGCCACAAAACCCCGAGCTACCGGAGAATATCCAAGCGGACGGCAAGATATTGACACAGAAAAAAATCGATGTTGTCGGCTACCGAGATGATGTGGTGTATGTAATAGAATTGAAGCCGACAGCTGATATGCGTTGTTTAGGTCAAATGCTGACCTACCCAACGCTCTACAAAGCCACTTACAGCCCTATCGCGGAAGTAAAAAGCATGGTAATATGTAGAGAGGTAGAACGAGAATTGGATGCACTTTTTGCAGAGCATGATATAGAAATAAAAATTGCGTAAAGGAGCCCGAAGTGAGAACAATTTGAACTAGTGTTTTGTATGCCGACAGGCAGTAACTGTCATTAAAGTATACTCAACATCTTGATTAAATTGTTCTCTCTCCGGGCGCTTTTTAAAATGCTTCTGGCGGACTCCAAAAATGCTGAACGCAGAGGGCAGACTATCTGTGGCGGGCGGTGAGCACACCGCCCGCCTCCTTTAAAAATTCGCTCT
>JANLHQ010000067.1 GCA_024654415.1 Candidatus Azambacteria bacterium
AGCGCTTTGACGCGAGGCTTTGCAAGGCGCGGTATGATATAGTGCGGCTCAAAGTCATGCTCAACATCTACGCCGATCTTTGATTTTGGTAAATCACGCATATGCCCAAATGAAGACGTCACATGGTATGAGCTGTCCAAAAATTTAGAGATCGTCTTCGCCTTGGTGGGTGATTCGACGATTACGAGTTTAATATCTTTTTTATTTTTTGATGGCATAGGTGTTGTTACCGATATGTTGTATCTTATCTTTTAATTCGAGCATTGCAAGGAGGCCGAGGGTCGCATGAGAGGGGAGTGCAAGGTGTTTTATAAGGTGATCGACTTGCGTGGGCTCTTGGGTGATCAGCTCAATGATGCGCAATTCGTCTTCCGTGAGTGTCGTGTCGATCTGCGGCACCGCGGTGAGCGTGAGCTGTGGCAATTCTTCAATAATATCCTCGACAGATGTAATGAGCTTTGCTCCTTCCTGAATAAGACGGTGGACGCCACGCGTCGTGCGTGAGTAGATCTGCCCCGGCACCGCAAATACCTCTCTGCCTTGTTCAAGAGCGAAGCGCGCGGTGATAAGCGACCCGCTTCGCTCGTCGGCTTCTACAATAACCGTACCGTAGGAGAGTCCTGCGATAATGCGGTTGCGTTGGGGGAAATTACTTGGGTAGGCGGGCGTGCCCGGTTCGAATTCCGAGAGCACGGCACCCGCCTGCATGATCTGTTCCGCCAATGGTTTGTGAGTATGCGGGTATATTGAAGCGTCGTCAACCCCCGTGCCAAGTACTGCAATAGTCCTTCCACCTCCCGCAAGCGCCCCTTTATGCGCTTCTGCATCGATGCCGAGCGCCATACCCGATACCACAGTGATGCCGCGGCGGGCGAGTGCGTTGGCGAGGTCGTAGGCCACCTGCTTCCCGTAGTGCGTGCATTTGCGCGAGCCAACAATAGCAACCGCATTTACATCTTCAGGAAGCAATTCTCCTCGTATATAGAGCATCTCCGGCGGGGCATGAATGTGCCGTAAGCCTTCGGGATATTCTGCGCTCGTAATAGCGATCTCCTTAATGTCCATTGCTCTATGGTAGCAAATATGTGTTACCCCTACAAATTACGAAGTCGGACTTCGTAAATTCTCCTACATATATAAAGTTTTGATATGTATTGACAGTGTGCGTACAGTGTATATACTAGATATATTATGAACACAACACTCAATGTGCGGATTGAGAAGAAAATTAAGGCAGAAGCAAGCAAGGCTCTTTCGGGGCTTGGCTTGGATATGTCCACAGCGGTCAAAATGTTTCTCTATCAGGTGGTTGCTGAACAAGGCATTCCTTTTGTTCCCACAAAAAATCCTGCCGCTATACGGGCGCGCTGGGATGCGCAGGTGGCCGACACGCTCAAAAGGCCCGGATATAAAACTGCAGGAGAGCTCCATCGTGCGCTCACTAAAGCAAGGTAGACGATGCACCTCATTCACCCCACAAAAAACTACGAGAAATCTTATTTGAAATTACTGAAATCTGGGGCAAAGAAAAAAGTTTTTGATGACATTGCACTTGTTATTGATATACTTGCTTGCGGGGAGGTGCTCGATGCAAAATATCGCGACCACAAACTGCAGGGAGATTATACGGGGTATCGGGAATGCCACATACGAGCTGACCTGCTCCTCGTGTATCAGATTCGAGAGGGAGCACTTGTCTTGGTACTTGTGGATATTGGAACACATGCATATTTGTTTGAATAGTAGATTTTATGAGACTAAGTCTCATAAAATCTATCTCTGGTAACATGTGTATACATACCCGTGTTGGTTGCTAGTTGGTAACATCTCTAGCGTACCGCGCGGGTATGTTTGGTCAATCGACTATCGTTGAACTTCAGAGTGGAATTCAAGCTTTTGCGTGTACAAACAACAAGAAATGGTGCGTTGTGTGCATTGACTACAAGTTTATCTTAAGATAAACTTTGTACATATGAAAACATCTATCGTCGGGCTTAAAGAATTGCGTGAAAATATCGAGAGCTATATTTCCCAAGTAAAAAAAGGAAAGTCGTTTGTCGTCGTGCGCAGGTCCCAGCCCGTGTTTAAAATATCATCTCCGGATGAGGATAATGGCCAGTGGGAGTCAGTGATTGATTTTACCCGCATCAAAAAAGGCGGCGTTGCTATTAACGACTTGCTATCGCGCCTGTAATCATGGATAAGATAGAAAAGGAGCTTTCAAAACTTTCAGCGAAGGAACGCGCAAGAGTTCGAGAAATATTGGAAAAAATCGTGCGGAAAGATGTGCGAGGGCTTGAAATTAAAAAGCTGAAAACAAGAAAAGACATCTTCCGCGTCCG
>JANLHQ010000070.1 GCA_024654415.1 Candidatus Azambacteria bacterium
ACATAGGGAGAGTATATTCGTCATATCGGTATCGTACGACTACCTCTCCGCCGATTCTTCATTCTTTGATTAGTGGTGCGGTTCAGATTTGAATTCGCGTAGCAGCACTTGACAGATTCTATTGGGTGTGTATACTAGTCTTATTGTTCTTTAACTGCGTTCCCCAACTTCGGGGAGCCCCTTAACAAGAGGAGGCATTATGCCGAGAGGACCGACCAAAGAGCGTAGAAGAAACCATTTCGGAATGTGCGACGCCAGCAGGACCCCCACGGCCGGGGTGAAGGCCAATTTGAAAGAGATGATCATCGACACTTCCAGCACCGACAAGGGCGACAGGGCCGGCCTCGCCTAACTCCCGGCGACGGGCCTGTGAAAACAAAAAAACCCGGAGGTACATATCATGTGCCACGCACGAGACGCTCCCAGCGTCTAAAAACATGGGAAAAGAAAAGATCCCTATCGCGGGCATTCCATCAAGGAATGCCCGCTTTACTTTTTTAGAGGATGCTGATGTTGCGCGCTGTGGCGTCACAATTGACTATATTTAGCACTCTGGTATGATGAGTGCTAATACTATAATAATTAATTTTATATTACATATATGAAGCTACAACCGCTTTCCGACTATATTATCATCGAACCGATTAAGCAGGAGATAAAAACAAAAAGCGGCATTTTTTTGCCCGATACCGTGGAGAAGGAAAAACCACAGGAGGGGAAGGTTGTCGCCGCAGGACCAGGCAGGACGCTCGAAAGTGGCACTCATGCAACAATGCAAGTAAAGGCGGGCGACAGAGTGTTGTTTACCAAGTACAGCCCGACCGAAGTAAAAGTAGAAGGGAAGGAATTTTTCGTCATCAAAGAAGAGGACATCATGGCGATTATTAAATAATGTTCAATACCTAATTTTTAACACGTATGGCAAAACAAATCATTTTTGGTGAAGAAGCGAGGCAAGCATTAAAAAGGGGAGTAGATAAGCTTGCCAATGCAGTAAAGGTAACACTTGGACCTAAGGGGTCTAATGTTGTGTTGGACAAAGGATATGGATCGCCGACAATTACGAACGATGGCGTAACTATTGCGAAAGAGATTGATCTTGCAGATAAAATAGAAAACATCGGTGCGTCGCTTGTGAAAGAGGTGGCAACAAAAACTAACGATGTAGCGGGAGACGGCACGACAACCGCAACAATCCTCGCGCAAGCGATCATCGGCGAAGGATTGAAAAATGTAACATCAGGCGTGAACCCGATTGCATTGCGCCGTGGCATTGAAAAGGGAGTGGAGGCGGTGGTTGCGCGATTACATAAGATCGCAAAGCCTATTTCTAAAAAAGAAGAGATTGCGCAAGTGGCAACCATTTCCGCGCAGGATCCGCAGGTAGGTGACTTAATCGCTGAGATCATGGAAACAGTAGGAAAGGAAGGCGTTATTACGGTAGAGGAATCACAGAGCTTCGGCCTTTCTAAAGAGGTGGTTGAAGGAATGCAATTTGACCGCGGATATGTGTCGGCGTATATGGTTACCAATGCAGAAAGAATGGAGGCATCATACGATAACGCAAAGATCTTAATTACCGATCAAAAAATTTCGTCATTGCAGGATATGTTGCCATTGCTTGAAAAGCTTGCGCAGTCAGGAACAAAAGAGCTGGTGATCATTGCTGATGATGTGGACGGCGAGGCACTTGCGACATTGGTGGTGAATAAATTGCGGGGTACATTTCATGCGCTCGCGGTGAAAGCGCCGGGATTTGGGGACAGGAAGAAAGAGGTACTCGAAGACATTGCCATCATCACGGGCGGTACGGTGGTGTCGGAAGAGCGCGGAGTGAAGCTTAATAAAGCGGAGCTTACCGTGCTTGGTACTGCGCGAAAGGTGATTGCGACAAAAGAGAATACGACAATCGTGGGAGGGAAGGGTAAAAAACAAGATATCAATGCTCGGGTGAAGCAGATCAAGGCTCAAATGGAGCAAACAGATTCTGATTTTGATAAGGAAAAGCTGAAAGAACGTCTCGCAAAGCTTTCAGGTGGCGTCGCGGTAATTAAAGTTGGTGCGGCAACAGAGGTTGAGCAGAAAGAAAAACAACATCGCATTGAAGACGCGATCTCAGCAACGCGCGCGGCCGTGGAAGAGGGGATAATCCCTGGTGGCGGTGTCGCGCTTATTCGTGCGCTTGATGCATTAAAAGATGTAAAGGCGGAAGGCGATGAAAAAGTGGGTGTCGATATTTTACGGCGCGCGCTTGAAGAGCCTATTCGCCAGATCGCAGAAAATGCTGGTGAAGATGGGTCAGTTGTTGTTTCTGAGGTGAAAAAACTAAAAGACGCACATGGGTTTAACGCAATGACGGGCGTGTATGAAGATATGGTAAAGGCGGGCATCGTTGACCCGACAAAGGTAACGCGCTCTGCACTCCAAAATGCCGCATCCATTGCCGCATTATTCCTCACGACAGAAGCAGTGGTATCTGAGATCCCAGAGAAAAAAGAGGAAAAAGGAGAAGCCCCACATATGGGTGGAATGGGATACTAAAAGGCATAGCGTCATTATTACCACACAAGAGCTCTCGTGAGCTCTTGTGTTTTTTCATGTATACTATAGATATGTTTGACCCCTCTCTATTTCAAGAAAATATTTCGCTCAAGGAGTATAACACCTATCGTGTGGGTGGTTTGGCGCGGTATTTTTATATTGCGCGCGATGCAGATGCGTTGACGCGCGCGGTACGGCACGCGCAAGAAAATAATAGTGCATATTTTATTCTCGGTGGGGGTACAAATATTCTCATTCCCGATGAAGGGTTCTCTGGTGTGGTGATCAAGGCCGAGCATCAGCGTATAGATGTGCAGGATGATGAAATATATGCTGATGCTGGAATTCCGATGGGAGCGCTTGTGGCAAAGGCGTCATCACTTTCGCTTTCCGGTCTTGAGTGGGCGGCAGGGCTACCCGGCACCCTTGGTGGTGCAATATTTGGTAATGCGGGTTCGCATGGTGGGGAGACAAAAAACATTATCAGCGAAGTTGAAGTATTTGATCCAATGCATACTATCGTGCGTCGGCTTTCTGCTCGTGAGTGTGATTTTCGCTATCGTCACAGCGCATTTAAGGAAAGGGGCGGTGTTATCATTGGGGCAACACTTAGATTGCGCAAGGGAGATGCCGCAGAGATCACTACACTCATGAAAGAAAATATGCAGAAGCGCATCGCACATCAGCCACTCGCACAACGTTCTGCCGGGTGTGTATTTAAAAACATTGAACTTGCGACATCACGTGAGGGCGAGGTGCTCGCGCGCTCACATGCCGACTTTATGACGTTCCATGATGCCAGTTTTTTACCCGCGGGGTTGCTTATTGATAAGGCGGGGTTAAAAGGATCGCGCGTCGGGGGCGCAATGATATCGGATGTGCATGGAAATTTTATTGTGAATGATGCGCACGCGACCGCGGATGACATTATATCGCTTATTGCAACGACAAAAAAAGGTGTGCAAGAAAAATTCGGAGTACAATTACAAGAAGAAGTCAGAATTATACAAAACAAAAAATAACAAGTATTACGCTGTATTATATTTGTATTACTCGCGGGTTATCCACAACTCTCGCGCGTGTACAATATGGTATACTATTTACATACGCAGAACGTGATGCGTAGTGAGTTGAAGAAAAATGAAATAAGTGAATAGTAAGGTCGACTATTTACGCTAATATTTTTGTTGTTTAAGATCTTACAGATCAAAAGTGACAAAAGAAAATAATATCATGGCCGCAAAAAAGAAAAAGGCAGTCAAGAAGGTAGCAAAGAAAAAAACTACCAAAAAGGCAGTCAAGAAGACTACCAAGAAAGCTGCAAAGAAGAAGAGCCGATAGGCTTTCTCTCAAAAACCCCCGCATGCGGGGGTTTTTGTTTTGCGCGCAGGCAGGGGTTCACAAAATCACATTCCTCCTATATAATGGAAGTATAATAAATATATGAAAATAGACATCAAAGGTACTAATTTAGAGCTTACCCCCGCAATCACTGAGTTTATTCATGAGAAGATCGGGTCATTGAGTAAGTTTGTGGGAGGGTTTGGAGTACAAGGAGACGACGAATTATCTCGACATCAGTCTGTGGAGGCATTTGTTGAGATTAGTAGAACAACAAATCATCATCGACAAGGCGATGTATTCAAGGCAGAGGTGAATATAAAAATTGGGGGGCGGTTAATTCGAGCAGAGAAGGAAAATGTGGATGTCAGAACCGCAATTGATTTAGTACAAGAAGAGTTGAAGGCAGAATTAAAAAAAGAAAAAGGGATGCAAACTGCTAAATTTAGAAAAGGAGCGCGTACAGTAAAGAGACTTCTTTCTATCTCGCCTCTTGCGTGGTTTAAAAAAGAAGAATAAATAAACAGCATATGTGGTTGTGGGATTCTCACGGAGCAATAATAAAGAAGCTTGAGCGTACGGTGACAGACATCAATCGACTCGAACCATCGTTCGAGTCGATTGCTTCTGACGCACTTCCGGCGCGGACCGACGAGCTGAAGAAAAAGCTCGCTGACGGTGCATCGGAAGATGATATTTTACCGGAGGCATATGCGCTCGTGCGCGAGGCGGCAAAACGCACGCTTGGGTTACGTCATTATGATGTCCAATTGATGGGCGGTATTGTGTTGCATCAAGGTAAGATTGCAGAAATGAAAACAGGTGAGGGCAAAACTCTTGTCGCGACTCTTCCTACATATCTTAATGCGCTCTCAGGGAAGGGCGTGCATGTGGTTACGGTAAATGATTATTTAGCGCAACGCGATGCGGTATGGATGGGGCAGGTGCACCATGCGCTTGGACTTACGGTCGGATGTATTTCGCACGATCAGGCATTTATATATGACCCTGGGTATGATAACAGCAAAAAAGATGAAGAGCGCGACGCGGTTGGAAGCTTCAAGATTGTGCATGAGTTCTTAAGGCCAGTAACTCGACCTGAGGCGTATCGAGCGGATATTACCTATGGTACGAATAACGAGTTTGGTTTCGATTATTTGCGCGACAACCTCATCATGCGACCCGAAGAGTATGTACAGCGAAGGCATCACTATGCTGTCGTAGATGAAGTTGACTCTATTTTGATTGATGAAGCGCGTACACCACTTATCATTTCCGCGCCTGATGAAGATTCTGGAAAACTATATCATACATTCGCGCAGATCATGCCAAGCCTTGTTATAAACACACATTATAATGTAGATGAAAAGTTGCGTGCAGTGGCGCTTACAGAAGAGGGGATCTCAAAGGTTGAGCAGGTGCTTGGTATTGATAATATATATGATACGACGATCTTCGGTGGCTCTGGTATACGGTATGTACATCATCTTGAGCAGGCATTGCGAGCTCAAGCGCTTTTTCAGCGCGATAAAGATTATATCGTCAAAGACGGTGAGGTAATCATTGTCGACGAGTTCACCGGGCGCATCATGCCAGGAAGGCGGTACTCAGAGGGGCTCCACCAGGCAATAGAAGCAAAAGAGGGGGTGAGTGTCCGTAAGGAGTCACGCACACTCGCGTCTATAACATTTCAAAATTATTTTAGAATGTATGCAAAGCTTTCTGGTATGACTGGGACCGCAGCGACTTCAGCGGAGGAATTCCACAAAGTATATAAGCTTGATGTAGTAAGTATTCCATCTAACAAGCCAAATATAAGAAAGGATCTTAATGACGCGATATATAAAACTTCAAAAGGAAGATATCAAGCGGTTGTGCATGAGATAGCTGAGAGGCATAAGGCTGGCCAGCCGATCCTTGTGGGAACGGTATCCATTGAAAAAAATGAACACCTTTCTACGTTACTGAAGCGCGAAGGAATTCCACATGAACTTTTGAATGCGAAAAACCATGAGCGCGAAGCGGAAATCATTGCACAGGCAGGTAAGTTCGGCGCGGTGACGGTAGCAACCAATATGGCGGGTCGTGGTGTTGATATTATTTTAGGCGGGAATCCGCCAGATGAAGGGGCGGTGAAAAAGGTTCGTGAGGTTGGCGGATTATATGTAATATGTACGGAACGGCACGAGGCGCGCCGTATTGATAATCAGTTGCGCGGAAGAGCGGGGCGGCAGGGCGACCCGGGAGCGTCGAAATTCTTTATCTCCATGGAGGATGATCTCACACGTATTTTTGGTTCTGATAAGATCAAACGGATGATGGATACGCTTGGCGTGCCTGAAGATCAGCCGATTCAGAACGGCATTATTTCGCGCGCAATAGAATCCGCTCAAGGAAAGATTGAGGGGTTTCATTTTGATTCGCGTAAGCACGTACTCGAATACGATGAGGTGATGAACAGGCATCGGGAGGTTGTCTATAAATTACGCCGAGAAATTGTTGATGCGGAAGAAGTAAAAGGAAAAATTCTTGAGATTGTGGGCAAGCAATTCTCTGATATAGTCGCGGTGCATGCGCAGGATGATTTTGAGCAGAAGTGGAACATAAAAGAAATAGGAGAGGATGTAAATGTGATAGTACCGCTTTCTAGTGAGGCAGAGGCAAACATTACTGCGATCCAAAATGAAAAAATTGGACCAGAAGACAAGCGAATGAAGTTGATAGAATACTTCAATGAGCTGGCGGCGACGACATACGAACAAAAAGAAAAGGAAATTTCCACAGAACTCATGCGCCAAGTAGAAAAGATGGTGCTGTTACGCAATATTGATACATTATGGATGGACCATCTCGAGAACATGGAATATTTGCAGGATTCTGTGAAATTACGCGCATACGGACAGCAGGATCCGCTGATTGAATACAAGAATGAGGGGCATCATATGTTTAAAGAAATGCTTGCGGCAATCGACCGTAATGTGGCAACTACAATATTTAAGGTAGGTGCGCCGCGGAATGCGCCACAGCCAATAATGGTCTCAAATGCCCCACACGCAGAAAAGGCGGGCCGCAACGACCCCTGTCCGTGCGGTTCAGGAAAAAAGTACAAAAAGTGCCATGGGAAATAGAGTGTGATACAATAACACCATGGAGATAAAAATTATAAAAAAGCCAATACGCAAAGAAGAACTTCTCACTGTGGCGAA
>JANLHQ010000084.1 GCA_024654415.1 Candidatus Azambacteria bacterium
CGCAAGAGTTCGAGAAATATTGGAAAAAATCGTGCGGAAAGATGTGCGAGGGCTTGAAATTAAAAAGCTGAAAACAAGAAAAGACATCTTCCGCGTCCGTAAAGGGGATATCCGGATCATTTATCGCGACAACAACGGTAGTATATTAATCCTCGCCATCGAACGTCGCAATGATAATACGTACTCAAAATTCTAGAGTGGACTTCTGTTCGGTAAGGTATGTTTTAAAGGCAAAAGAGGGTGAGCAACGATTTGATATGGTAGAACTAAAGAAGTTTGCGGAGCTTTACAAAAAAGAAATCGAATATTTTATAAATTAAAATAATATGAAAATACTTATTGTTATTAGTATACTTCTTATAATAACAGGTGTAACGCTGGCTAGTAGTACGGGTGCTTCAGGAACATGGATGGTTCAAGCTGGTTTAATACTTCTGCTTGGCGCTTTAACAGTTTTTACCGGAAGAAGAAAGCTTTTCGCAAAAGACCCTATTTTATTAAAATATGCCGAATGGGGCAGTTTTGCAGTTATGGCTTTTTTATTCATACTAGGATTTTTAAGCGATGTTTGGTCTGTGCACCCTTTGGGAGCAATAATCGCACTAGCAGGATCTCTTTGGGTTGTAAAGGAGTTTTCATCCGACAACCCCAATTCGGAACATGAGAGAGAAGAGAGGATCAAAGAACTCACGAGTGAAAACACCAATCAAAAAATGGGATTGGAGAAAATTAAAAAATGGTCAGAGGTGTATCCTTTCGTTAAATGGTTGGGAGTGCCATTGGGTATCCTTCTTGTTCTCTGGTTATCAAAAAGCATTTTGATTGCATTTGTTGTCGGTTTTGGGATTGTTGCTTTTCTTGATAAACAATCAATTCAGGTAAAAGGTCTTAATCGTGTAACTATGCTCTTGATATTGTATGCGGTCGGATTCTGTCTCCTGATAATAGGGACATTCAAAATCACAGACCCGTATGCCGGAATTTTCTATAACATAGGTGATGTGTTTTTTGACCTTGATTCATACATCTTCCTGCGGGATATAACACGAGGATTATAGGGATTATTTGACAAGATATTTGAGTTCTTTTTTAAAGAACGACTTTATGATAGTGATAAGCATAAGTAAATAAGAATTTATTATGAATCAAGACATAGAGAAATTAATAAATTCGACTACGATTGTTAAGGTAATAGACAATAAGAGAAGGGTAATTATCTTTGGTGATGAGTATTTCGCGAGTAGATTTCAAAGAGATCAAGGACAACAAATTGATTCATCAAGCTTAGAAGGTAGTTGGGATAAAAAATGGCGATCTTTCGGTGATATTTGGGCGCCAGAAAGACAAAATTATCGCTTTTTATATGATTCATTTAAGTTATTTTATTATAGCTTTGAACAGTTGAGATTTAATAAGCTTCAATCTATACAGAATTATGATGATAAAAAGAAGATTTTATATTTTAATTATCTATGCGGAGTAAATTTGTATGGCGTTTATCATCACGGAAAGAAATGCATTGATTTGCTCAAAGCATTAGACCTTATTCAAGCAAGTAATCAAAATTGGGATTTTTATTTAAAATTTTCAGAAACAAGGAATAAGCTCATAGAACATAATTTTAATCCGTATGACTCTAAGCGACAACCGCTTAATCTGCAAATAGAGCCTCACATATTGTCATTAATAAGTACAAATTCTTTATTGGAAATTGCAATTCATAAGCCTAGTCAAGAAAGAGTATTTGATGTCTATGTTGATTATTATGAAGATTATTTTGATTTAGAAAAAAATATTGGCGATGTTATAAAAACATTTTAGATTTTTGCCTTGCAGTTATTTTAAGAAAAGAGAATAAGAAAATATATAGCATTGACCCTCTTCTGTATAACAAGTTAAGATGCTAATGCAATTGAATAGGCGTTTATCAAGAGTGTGGTGAGAGCAACTGGCTCAATGACCCACCGGCAACCCTCGGAAACGAGAAGGTGCCACATCCAGCCCCGAGAGGGGAAAGATAATGGTCGGTTACTCTTTCCTGTTTCGGGAGAGAGTTTTTTATTTTTAAATTGATCAAATAGAAAAATGGGAATTCAAATATCGTTACACGCTTCAGAATACGGCAACCTGCTTCAGGAGCTCAAAACAAATAGGGAGATTCATGTTCGTGATTCTGGCGTTGGTTTTAGAATACGACATTTTCTAGAAATTACAGGGGAGGAGAAAAGGCCATTTTCTGACCGAGAGATTGAAATTCTGGTCGAGCATTATGAGTACTTTAATGACTTCTTTATTAAGCACGGTTTACTGACGGTAAAAAAACAAATATGCAAAACGCAATAAAAATCAAACGCGTTATAGACGATGGCAGTAAGGAGGAAAAAGAAATTTACGAATTACCCGAGGATAGTAGTAGATATTGCCTGCTCGGAAAGGCAATAGGAATAAATATGAATCACTGCATTATATTGGGGTCGAAACATAAAAATGGTTTTTGGCACAGAGTATATGGGTACAGAATTATTCAGAATTGGGAGATTGAGAAAATGATGTTCGAAGCAATGAAAAAAATTAGGCCCGAAATAGAGCCGTATATTACCGTAGCTTTTTTTGAGCGTCTTACATAATTCTAACGAGACTAAGTCTCGTTAATTACTTTCTTTAGTGGTTTGCAATCGCTCGATTGCTTCGTTCAGGATCTGGCAGTACAGATTAAGGCCGACTTGGTTGACGGCGCCCGATTGTTTTTTGCCTAAAATATTGCCTGCTCCGCGAATCTCCAAGTCGCGCTGGGCGATGAAATACCCGCTACCGAGCTCGCGCGCTTCTTCAAGCGCTTCAAGTCGTTTGCGCGCCATGTCGCCAAGCTTCTGCGCGGAATAAAAGAAATACGCGTACGCTTTTTTATCCGACCGGCCTATTCTTCCGCGTATCTGGTACGCCTGCGCGAGGCCGAGACGCCCTGCGTCTTCCACGATAAGCGTGTTTGCATTTTTCAGATCAAGTCCGTTTTCGATAATAGTGGTGGCAACTAACACATCGAATTTTCCAGCTTTAAAATCATGCATCGTTTTACGCAACGCAAGCTCACTGGTTCTCCCGTGTGCGGTGCCGTAGCGCGCCTGCGGCACCAACTCTTCAAGTGAGCGCTTTACGGCTTCAAGCGTTTCTATTTTATTATGGAGAAAATATATCTGCCCTTTTCGCGCAAGCTCATCGGTGAGCGCCTTTTTTACCATCGCTTTGTCGTAGGGAAGCACGAATGTTTCGATTGGTTGGCGGGAGGGAGGAGGAGTATTGATGACGCTGATGCTACGCAGACCAGAGAGCGAAAGATACAGTGTGCGGGGGATAGGGGTGGCAGACAGGCTTAGCACATCAATGCTTTCACGGAGTTTTTTAAATGTTTCCTTTTGACGTACGCCAAAGCGCTGTTCTTCATCGATGATGACCAGCCCGATGTTTTTGAATTGAACATCGGGAGAAAGAACGCGATGCGTGCCGATGACGATATCAACGGTACCCTTTGTGAGTTTTGCGAGCGTTTCGCGCTGTGCCGTTTTGCTTTCAAACCGTGAGAGCATTCCGATGGCGATCGGGAATTTTTCAAATCGTTTGGTGAATGTTTCAAAGTGCTGATCGGCGAGCACGGTGGTGGGGCAGAGGAGCGCAACCTGCCTCCCTGCATGTACTGCCTTAAATGCGGCACGGAGCGCGACCTCGGTTTTCCCGAAGCCGACATCGCCACAAATGAGGCGGTCCATCGGCTGATCGCGTTCCATATCGGCAAATACTTCTTCGATTGCTTTCTGCTGGTCGATAGTTTCAAGATGTTCAAAAATGCTATCAAATTCACGCTGGTCGACCCCATGCGCTGGATATGGTTCGCGGGTTGCCTGCGTTCGCTTTGCATACAACTCAAGTAGTTCTTTGCCGAGTATCTGCGCGTCCTCGGTGACCTTGCGTTTCGCATGTTCCCATGTGGTACCTGAAAGACGGTGAATGGTCGGCTGTTCAAGGCCGATATATAAGGAAAGCTTTTTTACCTTATCCTCGGGCACATACAGTGTGTCGTGTTCTGGACGTCTCACGACTACGCTATCGCTTCGCTGGACTGCTGTTTGTATGCCAATCCCTTCGCTCTTGGACAAACAGGGAGCGTGTGGCGGCGCATACTCAAGGACATAATATTTTTTCTCTTCTCCCTCTATGACGCGTTCTTTTATGCCCCGGAAGATGCCAATGCCATGATCGATGTGTACGAGATAATCTCCTTCTTTTAAATTATGGAGGTGGGAAATCTCCCGTTTGAGCATTTCCTTTTTCAACAAATGTGCTTTGCGCTCACCGGCAGTTTCTTCTTTTTTAAGATGCGCGATCGTTTCAATGCTGTTTCCGAGAAATTCGATACGCACGGGGTGATCGATGTTGAGCGGGAATATCGTTACCGCGCCGCCGATAACAGAAAACTCTCCTTCGCCCGCGATGCGTTGTGTTTTTTCGTATTCAAGTTCATCGAGAGATCGCAGAAATTCAGACATGCTGATACGCATGCCTTCTTCTAGTATTGTCGCGCGACGCGCCCAGAAGGCGTCCGTGGCGATAAGTCGCTTTATTTTTTCGTCGTTTTCCTCAAACCACAAAACATCCCTTTCAGCAAAGATGGGGATGAATGCGGCGATCAGTATTTTATTGTGATGTTTCATCTGCTACCTCCTTTCTCCAGTGTGTTGTTTAGCCATTATATAGTGTCATCGCTTTTTGTGGGCTTTCGGTCACGGCGCAAGTGAGTGCGTCGACCGCTTTTTTTAACACCTTCTTTAGCTCTAGCGTTTCTTTCGGTGTAAAGTTTTTTAACACAACGTCCATCGCTTGTTTTGTTTTTCGCGCTCCGCTGATGCCGATACGGACACGGTAAAATTCATTCGTCTTGAGATTCTTTATAATGTGTTCCACGCCCTTATGCCCAGCAGAGTTTTTCGCAAATGATATTTTCATCTTTCCGACAGTGAGGTCGATGTCGTCGTGCACAATAAAGATTAGTTTCGGCTTTACTTTGAAATATCTTGCAAGCGCCGCGGTGGCAAGCCCAGACTTGTTCATAAATGTTTCCGGGAGCGCAAGCGTCACTTTTTCTTTTTCCATTTTTCCGGTAGTGACCAACGCATTTGATTTCTTATCAAATGTAAACGGCAGGAGATCGTGCTTTTTGGCGAGCTTGGTCACCACCATTCTTCCTGCATTATGCTTCGTGTTCTCGTATTCTTCGCCCGGGTTTCCTAGTCCGATGATGAGGTGCATAGTGTGTATTATTTATTAAATATATTTTCTGCTGTTTCCGTGATGCTGTAATAGTCGAAATCTCCTGTTTTTGGCACGAGCACGAAGGCAGGCATGCCACCCAGTTCAATCGTGGTGCTTTTCAACGGGGCCTCCGTGTCCCGTGGATTGCCATCGATGACCGTATGTATCACATTATCATAGCTAATGTTTTGAGCAATATCATAGAAGCTTTTCACTTCCTCTTCATTGATGTCGGTTTGGATGTGTGCGGTAATCGTGCGAAAGAGTGAAATGACGGTGGGAAAGTCGTACAGCATATTAAGCCCGAACACTTTTTTGCGGAGCGCCTCGATGACCGCCTGCTGTTGGCGCATCCGCGCAAAGTCGCCGCCCACAGAGTGACGTGTACGAAGGTATTTTTGCACCGTGGTACCGTCAAAGTAGCGCCATCCTTTTTCTACGGTGAATGTTTCTATGCCATCAGCATCCGTGGGGAATGCCGGATCGTTTATATCATCGGGTACGAGCACGTTAAGTCCGCCGAGCGAATTAACAATCTGCTCGACACTACTCACATCAAGCACAAGATAATAATCGATTGACTGGCCGGTAATCGTTTCTATTGTTTGCGCAAGCAACGAAGGGTCTCTGCCGTTCATTGCAAATAAAGCGTTGATCTTCGTGCGTGCGCCAGTCGGCAGTTTCACTAAAAGATCGCGCGGCAAAGAAAGAAATGCAAGCTGGTGCGTACTTGGTTTGATGCTCGCAACGATGATGGTGTCGGTAAGGAATGGCGCGGGGTGGGGGACGCCCGTCATGCCCAGCAAAAGTATGTTGATGCGGTCGCGTGTTTCTCCCTCAAGCGGTGCTTCAGTGTCTGCAAGAAAATTGAATGCTATCTTAGTCAGCGACAGCGGCGGCTCGTGCGTCAGCGCGCGGTCGCCCGAAATAGCCGAGGGGCGTATGAAAAAAACCGCCGCGGCAAGCACGCCAACAGCGGCAAGTTTAATAACAAGAGAAATCACCTTCATACGCTAATCATAGCAGAAAGGATGTGCGTACAGAACCTTGACAAATCATGCTTTTTAAGTATACTAGTGTGAAACATAAAATAGCTGTTTGAAAATTGTAAACACCCTTTCGGGTAAAGGAGGATGGTATGCCGTGGTTATGGATCTTGTTTCTTGCTTGCGGAGGATTTTTTCTAATTGTCACGATTATCCACCTGGATTCAATAAAGGATAAGGGAGGGGTTGCCCTTGTTTTTCTTTCCATCATTCTCATCGGTGCCAGTGTCTTTTTTCGCGATGACGTTGGTGTTCCAAAGCAGGACGTCGCAAGCGGTACATATGTGCTTGTGGGTATGACAGATGTTTCAAGAAACGAGCAGACATATCTCCACATGCTTCTGGAGAGGGAGGGGTTGCAGAAGTGCTACATCCTCCCCAAGGACATGGTCATCGTTAAAAAATCAACCGAAGGACCGCCTAATGTCCTTGATGTGGTTGAAAAAGGGGGGTTAAAGAATGCGACCCTCCGCTCCTCTTATTTCAATTATCCATAAGAGGTTGGCGACTTCGCAGACCCCGCGTCCTTCCAAGGATGCGGGGTCTTTTCTTTTATATGTTTGAGGAAAAAAACCGCATTATTTATAGATTATTGTCGCAGGTGTGACGTGTTGCATAAAGCGTATTTTTGTGATATCATCGCGCTATGACGCTTAAGGCAGTTGGTGCTTTTTTGTTCGAGACGTTTAAGCTAGTGCTCGTCTCGCTCCTGATTATCGTTCCGATCAGGTATTTTGTCGTACAGCCGTTTTTTGTGCTTGGTGCTTCAATGGAGCCAACATTTCAAAATGGCGACTATCTCATCATTGACGAAATAAGCTACTTTACTGGCTCACCCAAGCGCGGCGATGTGATCGTGTTCCGGTATCCATACAACACAAAACAGTTTTATATTAAACGCATTGTGGGGTTGCCGGGGGAGATTCTTGTACTTGATGCCAACGGCATCACGGTGAAGAATAAAGAGAATCCTGACGGGTTTTCACTTTCTGAAGAATACTTACCTATAAAAGAAGAATACGGCAACATGACCGCAACGCTGGGGAGCGATGAATATTTTGTGATGGGGGACAATAGAGATGCATCGTCCGATTCGCGCCGATGGGGTGCATTGAAGAGAGAATTTATTATTGGGAAAGTATTACTTCGCGCGTTTCCATTTCAGAAAATGGAAGCATTCTAATTTATTTTTATAATGGCAACTAAAACAAAAAAACAATTTCAATCTCCTAAGGGAACATTTGATATTCTTCCCGAAGACCAAAAATACTGGGAGCGGGTGCGCAAGGTGATTGCGCGCGTGACGCTTGGCTATGGGTTTGAACGCATTGATACGCCTATTATCGAAGATGCGGATATTTATGCGCTCGCCGCTGGTGAAACTGCTGATGTAGTGGAAAAGCAGATGTATGTATTCAAGTCAAAAGGTGGTGATACGCTTGCACTTCGACCAGAAGGCACGGCAGGCGTGATGCGTGCGTTTTTGCAGCACGGTATGTCACAGTTGCCACAGCCGGTGAAGCTGTATTATGTCGCTCCGATGTTTCGCTATGAGCAACCACAGGCGGGGAGATATCGCCAGCATCATCAAGCAGGGTTTGAGATTATCGGCGACCAAGACCCCGTCTATGATGCACAAGTTATTCATATGTATCTAGTGATTGCTGAAGAGCTTGGGCTTAAAAATCTCAGCATCGAGATCAATAGTATCGGGTGTGCAAAATGCCGTCCGACGTATCGTGCACAATTATTGCGGTATTATCGTTCGCGCACAGCGAAATTATGCAAAGACTGCAAGCGACGAATCAAAAAAAACCCATTACGGTTACTTGATTGTAAGGAGGAAAAATGCGAGCAAATGGGGGTGAATGCGCCAAATCTTATTGATCATCTTTGCCCGGAGTGTCACGATCATTTCAAGAATGTGCTTGAGTATCTTGATGAAACCGGCGTGCCATACACGCTAAATCCACATCTGGTACGAGGATTTGATTACTATACAAAAACAGTGTTTGAAGTATTTTTGGAAGATGAGCATCTTGAAGGAGGGAACGAAAAAACGCATCAGCGCGCGAAACTCGCGCTTGGTGGTGGCGGGCGGTATGATTATCTCGCGAAAACGCTCGGCGGCAGAGAAACACCGGCAGTAGGCGCGGGGCTTGGTATGGAGCGACTCATTGGCGTCATGAAAAAACAGGGCATAAAAGTTCCCCAGCTGTATAAGCCGGATGTATTTTTAGTTCAGCTTGGCGCATTAAGTAAAAAGAAAGGGTTACGGTTATTCGAAGAATTACGGAAAGCCGGTATTTTGGTTGCCGAATCATTCGGAAAGGATAGCATTAAGGCGCAACTGCGCTCGGCGGACCGCCTAGGCGTGAAAATGAGTTTGATCCTAGGACAGAAAGAGGCAATCGATGGCGTTATTTTATTACGGGAAATGGAAACAGGTGCGCAAGAATCGATCGAAATAGAAAAGATAGCAAAAGTAATTAAAGAACGATTGAAAAAATGAGCTGCATCTTCTGTGATATTGTGAATAAAACTGTTCCAGCTGACATCATTCTTGAAAATGATGAGGTAATGGCATTTCAAGATGTCCATCCAAAAGCACCGGTGCATGTGCTGATCGTTCCGAAAAAACATGTGGTGTCGGTGAATGAATTCACAGAGGAGGATGCGCCAAGCATTGTCGCGCTGATGATGACGGCACCAAAAGTAGCCGAAGCGATTGGAGTGAAAGATGGCTACAAAATTGCGTTCAATGTCGGAAGAAAGGGGGGTCAGCTTATCGATCATGTGCACATGCACTTGCTTGCGTGGCCTGACAGCCCAGAAGGAAAAAAGGAGGTGGCCCCTATATGATAGAAGCAAAAAGAAAAGACGGAGAATCAGTTGGTGCATTTTTACGACGCTTTACAAAAAAAGTACAGTTAAGTGGCGTATTGAAGAAATCACGACGTCTTCGGTTTCGTCAAGATGTGAAGACGCGACGGGAGAAACAGCTTGCGGCAGTGCGAAGAACAAAAGTCATGCATGAACGCGAGCGACTGTATAAGCTCGGCAAATTGGAAGATTAATCTTTGCATTACAAAGCGTCATCTTCTTCGTTCCGCCTCCGTGTCTCGCTTCGCTGTACTGTATAGTACAGCTTCAGCTTCAATACTCGGCGCGCCTCGAATCTGACGCTTTGTAAAGCAAAGCAATTATTGAAATTATTATGACGCTCTACGAAAAGATCCTCGCGGACTTTAAAGACGCATTTAAATCGGGTGATACGGTGACGAGGGGGACACTGGCAATGTTGAAGGCCGTGATGCAGAATAAGGCAATAGAGAAAGGAGAAAAAGACACCCCGCCTACCGATGAGGAAGTGATGGATAGTATTGGATCTGAAGTGAAAAAGCGGAGAGATTCCGTGACGCAATTTCGCGCGGCAGAGCGCAATGAGCTCGCGGATAAAGAGGAGCAGGAACTCACAGTACTCATGCGCTATCTTCCCGTGCAACTCACCGAGGAAGAGCTATCGCCATTGATTGTAGATGCGATTACAAAGGTGGGCGCAGTAAATGAAAAGGATATGGGAAAGGTACTTGGGGTTTTATCCGGCGCGCTTAAGGGGCGATCTGACATGGCGCTTGTTGCACAAATTGTCAGAAGAAAGCTTTTAGGATAAAATGAAAGCATACATTGACGTTGCGGTGCGCAACATGACAACCAGAGATCCGCACGAGCGTGCAGTGAAAGAGGCAATAATCCGCACGCTCACACTCACTGGCATACGAAGGAAAGTAGAAGTGAGTGTGGTTATGGTTGGGGAGAGGGCTATACGCTCACTTGAACGAGAGTGGAAGGGGGAAGACAAGGTTACCGACGTACTGTCATTTCGTTTTGCGGAGGGGGGGCATGTCCCCGCACTGGATGCAGGCACAACAGAATACCTTGGAGAAATTGTGATCTGCCTTCCGTACGCATACGCACAAGCAAAAGAGCTTGGTGTGCGGGGGGAAGAACATATTATTACCCTTGCCGCGCATGGCGCTATTCATCTTTCTGATATCGATCATGAGCGGTCAGCATCAGAAGCACGTCGTACGGAAGAAATTCAGAAAAAAATAAAAACGTTTCTCTGCCAAGTGGCACCGAAGCATAAAAAACAAAAAAAGAAATAGGATTCTTATGGCACGAGACACTATTATTTGTGGCCTTGATATTGGGTCAAGCGCGATCAGGACAGTTATTGCTCATAGAAAAAGAGGAAGCGATCAGCTTTCGCTTGTTGGCGTAGGAGAGGTTCCTTCAGTGGGAGTGCGGAAGGGAGTCATTGTTGATAATGACGAAGCCGCTGCCGCTGTAAGAGAGTCAATCAAGGCCGCAGAGCATGCCGCGGGGCACTCCGTGCGCTCAGTATATGTAAGCGTGTCGGGGTCACACGTTTCTTCGCGTTATTCAAAAGGAATTGTTTCCGTATCTCGTGCAGATGAAGAGATATCAGAGGATGATGTTGCGCGAGTGGTTGCGCAAGCACAATCTATTTCAATGCCGCCAAACAAAGAGATTCTTCATGTGCTTCCGAAAGAATATATCGTCGATGGAGAGGGAGACATCCAGGACCCAGTAGGGATGCGTGGCAAACGACTCGAAACAAATACGGTAATCGTGGAGTGTTCCGCTCCAGTAATCCGCAATCTTGCAAAGTGTATTGATGCAGCTAATGTAGATATCGATGGGTTTGTTGCTGCTCCCGTGGCCGCAGCGCAGGCAGTGCTTTCAAAGCGCCAAAAAGAACTCGGCGTATTATTATTAGACATTGGAGGAACAACGTCCGGCATTGCGGCATTTGAAGAGGGAAGCATGATCCATGCGGCAGTGTTGCCGGTGGGTGCGGCGCATATTACTAATGATATCGCAATTGGGCTTCAGGTTGATATTGATATTGCCGAGATGATTAAAATACGCTACGGCGTGTGTAGGCCCGATACTATCAATAGAAAGGAAATGATTAATGTAGTAATGGAGGGGGGCGGGGAAAAAATAGATAATATTTCACGAAAAGAAGTTGCAGAGATTATTGAAGCACGGATGGATGAATTATTTGATCTCGTGGAGAAGGAGTTGAAAAAGATAACGAAACAGGTGCTTTTCCCGGGAGGAGTTGTTATCGTTGGTGGCGGAGCACAAATGAACGGTGTCGTGGAGTTTGCGAAAAATCGTCTAAAGCTCCCCGCACACGTGGGCATTCCAGAGCGTGTTGATGGAGTAGTGGATCAGCTCGCGTCTCCTCAATATGCCACCGCAGTGGGGTTGTGCCTTTTAGGGTTTAACGCAGAGGGAAAAAGCGGTGGTTCTCGGATGTTTCCTTCATCTGGCACTGCGGCGAGGCACGGCGAATCGATAAAGAGATGGATAAAAATGTTCTTACCCTAGCACTTCCTTGCGTAACCGTGAAAGGTGGATTATTATAATGTGAGAATAGAAGTTTATGGCTCGTCTTAAACCAGATTTGGAAACATTTGCGAAAATAAAAGTGGTGGGCGTCGGTGGCGGCGGTAACAACGCCATTACACGCATGGTGAGCGACAAGATCCGCGGTGTGGAGTTTATCGCGATCAATACTGATGCGCAGGATTTACATTTCGCGCAAGCACAGACGAAAATCCATATCGGTAAAAATATTACTCGCGGTCTCGGTGCGGGCATGGATCCTGATCTCGGCAGACAGGCAGCGGAAGAGTCTCGTGAAGAAATACAAGAGGTGCTTAAGGGCGCGGATCTCGTATTTGTCACGTGTGGACTTGGTGGGGGCACGGGAACTGGCGCATCGCCTGTGGTTGCGGATATCGCGCGCAGTCTCGGCGCGCTTACTATTGGCGTAATCACGAAGCCGTTCACATTTGAAGGAGCACAGCGAACGAAGCTTGCAGAAGAAGGAATGCTCAATTTAAAAGAAAATGTTGACGCGCTTGTTGTGATCCCGAACGACAGGATCTTTGCTATTATTGGAGAGGACACCTCATTCTTTAGTTCATTTGAAATGGTGGACAATATCCTTAAGCAGGCGGTGCAGGGGATCTCTGACCTCATCACCCTGCCAGGAATTATCAACGTTGACTTCAACGACGTGAAGACGATCATGCAAAATGCCGGGTCTGCACTTATGGGTATTGGTATCGCGTCAGGCGAAGATCGTGCAGAAAAAGCTGCAAAGGCCGCGATCAATTCGCCACTCCTTGAGCTTTCTATTGAGGGTGCACGGGGAGTGTTGTTTAATATTTCAGGGGGCGCTGACCTTGGTATGATGGAAATTCATCAGGCGGCAAAAGTGGTCACCGATGCGGTTGATCCTGATGCACGAATTATTTTCGGCGCAGTGAATGATCCACGGCTTAAAAAGGGAGAGCTAAAGATTACGGTAATCGCGGCAGGGTTTGGTGATGGAAGGGCGCACGAAGGACAGGCACATCAGAGAAAAGATCAGCCACGAACAATCTCTATCACCTCTACGGATGTTGTATATAAAAAACCAGAACAAAAAGAAGGGCCTGGACGACAGCCACTCATGACAAGTAGTGTGCCGCCCGAGGAGAAAAAGCCAGAACAAAAGGAAAAAACAGCGTTTGCGCCGGAAGTTACTAAGATTCCTGACGATGGGTGGGATATCCCGGCATTTATTAGGCGGAAAAAAATGTAATTTCTCTGTGTATACAGTAAAAGCCCATATGCAGAGCATATGGGCTTTTACTTTTTCAATCAACGCGCCAGCATTTATTCACAGTTGTTCGAGAGAGATATGCGTGGTAGTATATAAACTATTATCAGTAGTAGGTATTATTATTATTTAGAAATACACCCATTATGGCTCTGACGCAAGTTAAAAAAAGAAACGGCGATATTGTTGCGTTCGATATAGATAAAATAAGCAATGCAATAAAAAAGGCGCTTGTCGCAACACATACGGCATTCACGGTGGCGGAGCTTATGGATGTAACTACACGCGTGGTGCAAAACGCAGGAATAATGACCGCACAAGGCAGTGTGACGCATGTGGAGCATATACAGGATGTTGTTGAGAAGGAGCTCATGGCGCACGGGTGGTTTGATGCGGCAAAATCATATATTTTATACAGAAAGGAGCATGAGCACGAGCGCTTTGAAGAAAAAAATAAACTGCTTGAAAAGATAGAGGCGCGGGATATTTCCGTCATAAAGAGGTCTGGCGAGAAAGAGAAGTTTGATGAAAAGAAAATGCGCGGCGCATTAGTGGCAGCAACAAGGGGATATGAAAACGTAGTTAATATCGATGTGCTTGCTGTGCAGTGCATGGGAGGCTTGCATGATGCGATTACCACTAAAGATATCCGAAAAGTGCTGGTGATGACCGTACGCTCCTTCATTGAGCAGGATCCGGCATATTCGTTTATAGCGGCACGGCTTGTGCTCCATGGCCT
Organism: Candidatus Azambacteria bacterium; assembly: GCA_024654415.1. Lineage (GTDB taxonomy): Bacteria > Patescibacteriota > Minisyncoccia > GWC2-36-17 > WO2-46-25 > MEYI01. The sequence continues at coordinate 13,796 of JANLHQ010000084.1, forward strand.
ATATAAAGAGGTTATTGGAAATGATATTGATCTTTCCAATATCGCACAGGCGTATCGTTCGGCATTTGCGCAGAATATACACGATGCGATCGCGGCTGGTGTGCTCGCGTCAACGCTTGCTACATTTGATCTCACAGTGCTCGCGGCGGCGCTGAAGCCAGAGCGTGATCTTTTATTTAATTACCTCGGCATACAAACGCTTACCGATCGCTATTTTGCGCGGGATGCGACAAACGGACGCATTTTTGAAGCCCCGCAGTCATTTTGGATGCGCGTGGCGATGGGTATTGCACAGAATGAAAAAGAAAAAGAGAAAAAAGCGATAGAATTTTATGAGGTGATGTCAGAGCTCCATTTTGTGCCGTCTACGCCGACGCTCTTTCACTCAGGAACACCGCACTCGCAGATGAGTTCATGTTACGTGAATACCGTGGAGGATGATCTTGCGCATATTTTTAAATGTTTTGCAGATAATGCTCAGCTTTCAAAATGGTCGGGCGGCATCGGCACTGATTGGACAAATTTAAGGGGTACAGGAGCACTTATTAAAAAGACCGGCGTAGAAAGCCAAGGGATTATTCCATTTTTAAAGATCGCAAATGATGTGACGCTCGCGATCAATCGGAGCGGTAAGCGGAGGGGGGCAACGTGCGCGACGCTTGAAACATGGCATTATGATATTGAGGATTTCCTTGATCTGCGGAAAAATACCGGCGATGAGCGTCGCCGTACGCATGATATGGATACGGCTAATTGGGTTCCGGATCTTTTCATGAAACGCGTGGAAGCAGACGGCGAGTGGACGCTGTTTTCTCCCGATGAAACACCCGACCTCCATCATATCTATGGCAAAAAATTTGAGGAACGCTACGCCGCATATGAGGGGATGGCACGCGAGGGGAAGATACGGTTGAAAAAGACAATGAAGGCACGGGATTTATGGAAAAAGATGGTCACGATGCTTTTTGAAACAGGGCATCCGTGGATCACGTTCAAGGACCCATGTAATATCCGCTCACCTCAGGACCATGTTGGTGTAGTGCATGGGTCCAATCTGTGTACAGAGATTACTCTGAACACTTCAAAAGATGAAACGGCAGTATGTAACCTTGGCTCGGTGAATCTTGCGTTTCATGTGAAGGATAAGAAGATAGATTCTGCGATGATAGAGCGGACTGTCCGCACCGCGATGCGCATGCTTGATAATGTGATCGATATTAATTTTTATCCAACACCGGAAGCAAAAAATGCAAACATGAAACATCGCCCCGTAGGGCTTGGCGTTATGGGGTTTCAAGATGCGCTGTATCAAATGGATATTCGGTTTGATTCCGAGGCATGTGTGCAGGCCGCAGATGAAAGCATGGAGCTTGTGGCATACCACGCCATTGCATCATCAGCCGAGCTTGCAAAAGAGCGCGGCGCTTACGAAACATATACAGGGTCAAAGTGGGATCGCGGAATTTTCCCGCAAGACACTATCGCGCTCCTTGAGCAAGAGCGGGGAGTGCGTATTGATATTCCAAAAGACGGAAAGCTCGATTGGGCGCCGGTACGATCAACAGTGCAACAGCATGGGATGCGTAATTCAAACTGTTTAGCGATAGCGCCTACCGCAACAATCGCCAATATCACCGGCGCGACACCCTCTATTGAGCCGGTGTATAAAAATTTGTATGTAAAATCAAACCAAGGAGGAGAATTTATCGTGGTGAACACATATCTCGTACAAGAGCTAAAGGAGCTCGGGCTGTGGGATCATGAGCTTCTTGGGAAAATAAAATATCACGATGGTGGTATTACTCGTATTCATGAGATTCCTGAGCATATACGAGAAAAGTATAAGGAAGCATTTGAGATCGACCCGACGTGGATTATTCGCGCCGCGGCTCAGCGAGGAAAATGGATTGATCAGAGTCAATCACTTAATATCTTTTTCAAAGGATCTTCCGGGCGAGATATATCGAATATCTATATGTATGCGTGGGCGATGGGACTTAAGACCACATACTACTTACGTACGCTTGCGGTCTCGCAGGTAGAGAAGTCGACTATGAATACTGAGGAATTTGGCTCAACGCACAAACGCGCCGCTGACGAGGTGGTCAAAAAACCAATAACCCCTACTGATACGCCAAAATTATGCGCGATAATAGACCCGACATGCGAAGCATGCCAATAACACTATGCCTATACAAAAAACAACACAAAAGGTAGATATCAATAAACGACGCATTATCAATGGCGCTGACGCCGATGTCATTCAACTCTATCCGATGAAGCATACGTTCGCATGGGAAGCGTATAACAACGGCAATGCGAATCACTGGCTACCAACTGAGATCAGCATGCAACAAGACATTGAGCAATGGAAATCACACAGTGTGCTTTCTGATGAGGAGCGACTCGCATTCAAAACGGTGCTCGGCTTTTTTTCGACCGCTGATTCTATCGCGGCAAATAATATTGTGCTTGCAACATATCGGCACATTACATCACCCGAATGTAGAATGTATTGTTTACGTCAGGCGTACGAAGAAGCAATCCATACGCACGCGTATCAATACATCGTGGAGTCTCTGGGATTAGATAGTTATGAGATATTTAATATGTATCGCGAACGGCAGAGCATTTACGACAAAGACGCATTTATTCTATCGTTTAACGAAGGTATTTTTGATCCAGCGTTCAAAACAGGAACATTTGAAAATGATCAGAAATTCCTTGAAAATATAGCCGTATTTTCACTCATCATGGAAGGCATTTTCTTTTACAGTTCGTTTGCGGTAATGTTCTCATTTCAGCGGCAGAATAAGCTCGTGGGTTCTTCACAGCAGATCCAATACATTATGCGCGATGAATCACAGCATCTGAATTTCGGCATTGAAATGATCAACACCATCAAAGAAGAACAGCCGGAGTTATGGACAGAAGAGTTTCAAGCAAGGATTATTGGCTTAGTGCGAAAAGCGGTGGAGCTTGAATACGCATTTGCGGTTGATTGTTTCCCAAAGGGGATATTGGGCATCAACTCCGAGAGTTTTAAAACATATATCGAATATATCGCCGATAGGCGTCTTCAACGCGTTGGCCTGCCCGTGCAATACGGGAGCCCTAATCCATTCCCATGGATGTCTGAGGCGGTGGACCTCAATAAGGAAAAGAATTTCTTTGAAACCCGCGTCACCGAATACAAAACCGGCGGCACCTTGGAGTGGTAGAAAAATGGGAAATGAAAAAGCGGGGCTGCTTATGCAGACCCGCTTTTTTTGTTCCTTATACCAATTCGAGCTCTCTAGCGAGATATGCGCCAACGTTGCCATTGCTCTGCCGTATATAATAGAGATCACCGTCATGCACCCGGCTTATAACAATCCCTGTAATGCTAGCTCTGCGGGCATCAAGATATTTTTGAGAGACCAGCATCCGCATTTCTGTTTTTTTAAGGTTTTCATCCGTGGCCGTAACTCGTACTGTTTCGCCTAATCTCATTGGCTTCCTCCCTTGAAAGGTTTATTTGTATTCAGTTTTTAAAGGTGCTTCTTTGTGGTTTGCAACATTATATCATAAAACAATAGTTTGTCAATGATGCGTGCATTCAAGTACTATAGATGTATATGTCCAAATCGCGGATATTTCTTGCGCTCATGCTGTGTTTTGTCGGAGGCGTTGCGCTCCGTTCTTTTGTTGTCGTTGGAGAAATATATTCGCTGATCAGCATTGGTGTATTAGTGCTTGTTATGCTCGCGTTCTCGCGTGATACGAAGGTCGTGCTATATTCAGCACTGGCGGGCATATCCTTTTTCGGCATGCTGTGGTTTTCATCATTTGAACCACGACAGTTAGTGCTCGAAAAACAAGTGGGGACTAAAATAGATATAGAAGGAACCGTAGTACGCGACCCGGAATTTCGCGCTAATACTCAGCGCCTTGTGGTGGCGCCGCATGATACGCCGAAAGAAAATATACTCGTCGTTGCGCCGCGATATCCCGAGGTGGTATATGGCGACACGGTACTTGTGACGGGTACGCTCAAACGGCCGGAAAATTTCAGCGGGTTTGATTACGCGGGGTATCTCGCGAAAGACGATATTTATTTTACGATGAATTATGCTGATGTTGTGGTTGTGCGCGAGGGGAGTGGAATACAGCGCAGTCTGTTTGCATTTAAAAATCGACTGAAAGAAAACATCGATCTTGCGATGCCGTCGCCGCACGCTTCGTTTGTGAATGGCATATTACTTGGCGATACCGCCGATATGCCAAAGGAGCTTACCGATGCTTTTGTCGCCGCAGGTGTGTCGCACCTCACCGCGCTTTCCGGATACAACATTACTATTATTGCGATATTTGTCGCGTTTGCGCTTTCGTTCTTTTTTACATCATCGGTGGCAATCACCGCGCTTTCTATAGCGGGCATAACACTTTTTGTGCTTATGACGGGCGCATCACCATCGGTGGTTCGTGCGGCAATCATGGGTGTTGCGCTTCTTTTGGCGCGCCATTTTGGCCGGCAAAGCGCGCCACTTATGGTTATTGTGTTTGCGGCGTTTACGATGATCGTGTTTAACCCGCGCGTGCTGTTGTTTGATATCGGCTTTCAGCTTTCGTTTTTGGCGGTACTTGGGCTCGCGTATGTCGCGCCGTATCTGCAAAAGAAAATGGCGCGCGTGCCTGAATTTTTGAAATGGAAAGAATCATTTGCCACCACCATGTCCGCGCAGGTTGTGGTATTGCCGCTTCTTATATATCAGTTTGGGCAGGTTTCAATTGTGGCGCCGGTGGTAAATGTGCTTGTCCTTCCGCTTATGCCGTTTGCGATGTTGTTTGGTTTTTTGACCGGCGTAGCAGGATTTATCACCCCGTTTGCGGCAACACTATTCGCGTATCCGTTATGGCTCATCACCGCGTATCAGCTTCACGTCATTGAATATTTTGCATCGCTCCCGCATTCGCTTATTTCTTTATAATAATTTGAATGACGAAATTAATTTTTTCCTTGATTATTCCCGCCACCCCGTCAACCCTTTCTTTAATCCGCTCACGCCTTTTATTTATATAATAGTTATTGAAGGGCTGCTCTTCCGTTAAGATAAAAGAAATGGTTGACGGGGTGGCGGGAAACGAAACCCAATGAACAAACGATATTATTTTTTCTTCCTAATTTTTACCGCGGCATCCGTGTGGGCTTTTGCGGTTGCGGGCGCGCCGCGTGATTTTCTTTCGGTGTATGCGCTTGATGTGGGGCAGGGCGATGCGACCTTCATCGAAACGCCACGGCGGCATCAGATACTGATCGACGGTGGGCCCGATACGCGCGTGGTCTCTGAGCTTGCTGAAGTAATGTCGTTTTGGGATAGGAGCATTGATCTTATCGTGCTCACGCACCCGCAGGAGGATCATATGTTTGGCTTCATTGAGGTGCTACGACGATATGATGTGGCAAACGTCTTGATGACCGGGGTGAATTACCACACGCGAACGTATGAGGAATTTAAAAAAGCGATAGAAAAAGAGGGCGCGCGCGTGATACTGGCTCGTGCCGGCGAGAAGATAAAGTTTGATGACGGCGTGGAAATGGATATTTTGTTTCCGACAAACACGATAGCGGGTACGGATGCGCCCGCTGATGTGAACGATACTTCGGTGGCATCACGTCTGCGGTTTGGAGAAAGGACATTTCTTTTTATGGGCGACGCAGGCATACAGGAGGAGTCAGCGTTAGTATATTCCGGAGAAGATATTGACATTGATGTGCTCAAAGTAAATCATCATGGATCACGGACATCGACATCGTTATTATTTTTGGAGAAGACCACGCCTACACTTGCGCTTGTGTCGGTTGGAGCAAAGAACAAGTACGGACACCCGCATCAGGATACGCTCACGCGGCTTGCAGAGGTGCCCATATATCGCACCGACACACAGGGGAGAGTCGCGGTGTATACTGATGGCGTGCATATTAGTGTCGCTACTGAGCGCTGATATGCTGACTTGTATTTTTAGTGGCAGTATGATATTTTTCGAACATTAATTAAAAAAAGTTAGTATGTCAAAAACAAACGAACGAACACTTGTTATCTTGAAACCCGATGCCCTTGACCGGGGTATTGTTGGTGAAATTATTACTCGATTCGAGCGGGTGGGCATGAAAATCGTCGGGATGAAAATTCTTGTATCTGAAAAAGATACAGCAGCACAGCATTACACCGAGGATTTAGCACAACGGAGAGGAGAGCACGTGAGAACTATGATGATCGATATGATCACGTCAGGGCCAATCGTGGCGATAGTGCTTGAAGGCATTGATGTTGTTGAGGTGGTGCGTAAGATGATCGGCGCAACAGAGCCAAAGTCCGCCGCCCCAGGAACTATCCGCGGTGACTACGCTCATATTTCATATCGCTTCGCTGATGAAAAGAAGATCGGCGTGTTTAATCTTATTCATGCATCTGCTTCACCGGAAGAAGCGCTTGTGGAGGTAAACATCTGGTTTAAACCAGATGAGCTTGTCAGCCATACTCCTAGCTATACGAAATTCACCCTTCACGAGTAGTAGGCAAGTGGTTGTATTCTTGCCAAAAAAGGAGTACAATACCAGTGGTTCTACAAGAGGTAGGCAACGACTTAAGGTCAAATAATTGTTCTAGGGAGCCTTACATTGGTATGAATTGCTGGTTCGTCCGGAATTCACACCTGCGGGCACCCACGTGGGC
>JANLHQ010000087.1 GCA_024654415.1 Candidatus Azambacteria bacterium
CACGAGCGTCTGCCAAAACGTATCTGCGACATTTGCATCCATAGAAACAGGATAATACATCGGCTCTACCGCATAATCGCCATCGTATCGCAAAAAGCATTGCCAAAAAATACGGGAATCTTCGCTCACCATGTTCGGCTGCCAATATCCAACGCCTTCTAGTGCGGTAAGTGACATTGAATGAGATGAGAACGTCGTCATTCGCTCGGGACGATCTTGCTGAAGCGTATGCCAAAATGTTGCCGAGAACGCGATGATACGCGCAACCGCCGGCGCATGCCAAATATTATTAATATAAAACGGCACGGGCTGAAAACTCACTCGCTCTGGTCGCGGCACCGACAAATATACATACATCAAGCGCGCAAAATACTCTGGCCATATCACCGTATCAATATCAAACGCAGAAACAACCACCTTCTTATGATCAATGCCATCTTTATCAATAATATCTTCTGTTGCCTTTTTCCCTGCGAAATGAATATTAGACCCTTTGCCCGCCATCTCTCCCTCTATGTCCCTTGGGTGAGTTGTCACGTAAAAGCGGAAAAATAGAGCACCAAACTCTTCAGACGCTTTTTGCGCGATAGCAAGCGCCTCCTCTCCTGCTCGCTCTTCGATAGCAAGCACAACAATCATCTTCTCCTTTGGATAGTGCGCTGAGGCAAGTGCACGAAGAGACGCTCCTACAACATCCCAATTCTCTTTATACATCGGAAGCAGTATAAGGTGGTAATACTCCTCCCATCCTTGTTTTTCCTCTTTTAGCTTTTCGTGCCATTTCACGCCGATATTCACACGCATTTTTTTGAATGCCGAGCGCAGATGCAATGAAAGAAACACCGTTTTTAAGAACCAATAGATATCAAATGCGATGACAAAAAATGCGATAAATACAGGGGTCCACCATGACAAAATGACCGTAAGCGCAAGCGTTCCCCATGACAATGCGCCAGGCAGTATTTCAAGCAAACGATACCATCGGCGCTCACGTGCGTCGGTAAGATGAGATGCTCTGCCCACATTAAGGTAGTAATATTCGTCAGGAATCATAGAAATGACAGAAAAGTATGTTGATTGTATACTAAATATAGTATATCATGGCAACGCCCATTTTATGGCGCCATCGTCTATCGGCTAGGACACCGCCCTTTCAAGGCGGGAAGACGGGTTCGATTCCCGTTGGCGCTACTAAAGTTTTCCGCCGCTTCCCTTTGTGGTGCGGCGGAAAAGTTTATAGTGGCATTAAATACCCGAGCTCTAGAAAAGAAACAAAGCATATTCTGGGTCTGCCGAAGGACGGCGGGGTTTCCGTATATTGGGAAAAGAGATCCGCAAATCCTATGAAATATGTTAGCTTTTTATAAGGTATCCTTTTATTAAAAAGCTACATTCAATAATATCATCTTTAAAGATTCAGGAGAGTTTGTTTGTAAAATATCAAAACCGTTTTCCCCATAAAAACCGTCATCAATACAATCATCTATCAGGGCTACATCACCGTAATTTAGATTATTTTCTTTAAGATACGAATCAAAAAACGGGATGATATTATTTTTTCTATCAATATCAAATTTCATATTTTTTAACTCATTGGATATTAAAAAGTCGTCAAAATATTTTTTTAAATTCATTCCGGGTATTGTCCACCTTCTGAATGTATCCATATTATCTGTCGCTATTACACACTTAATCCCGCTTTTACGGAGATCTTGTATTATTTTTAAAAGACCATCAAAGGCGTAGCTCATATTTTGACAGCTATA
>JANLHQ010000088.1 GCA_024654415.1 Candidatus Azambacteria bacterium
GAAAAGTTTTTCTATTGTTTTATGGGTGATGGTGAGCTTGATGAAGGTCAAAACTGGGAGGCAGCAATGCATGCAGGAAAAGAAAAACTACACAACATCATTGGAATCATCGATAGAAATAATATTCAGATCGATGGGTTTACAGAGGATATTATGCCACTTGAGCCGTTGAAGGATAAATTTGAATCGTTCGGGTGGCATGTGCTTGAAGTGGATGGGCATAATTTTGAAGAACTGAACGATGCAGTAGGGCAGGCACAAGCGGTTTTTGAAAAGCCGTCTATGATTATTGCGCACACTATTCCTGGTAAAGGAGTTGAATTTATGGAGCGGCGGTTTGAGTGGCACGGTGTGCCACCAGGGCAAGGACCTGAGGATAAAGTTAAGAAAGCAGAACAAGGGGTTGAGGCGCTCAATGAACTACGAACATTGTGCGGGAGAATTAAATCTGAACATGAATAATTGTTATAATTGAATATGTTAAAAACCTCCTCATTTTTAATCAGCATTGCTGCTATCGGAATAATTTGGACTCTGTTCAACTCCTTTCTCGGAACAGCTTTCAATGTTGCTGATCCTAATGCGATGGCATATATTTTTGTTAAATTAAATTCAATTACTAACTTATTATTTATTATTTGTTTTATTTTATTGGCGATTTATTTCAAAAAGAATGAATGATGTAAAATTAAATCCGAAATTATTTGATACGGACGTCGAACAGCTTCCTATCCGAAAAGGATACGGAGAGGGTCTTCTGCAGGCTGGAAAAGAGGATGAGCGTGTCGTCGCTTTGTGCGCGGACCTGACCGGCTCAACCATGACTAGTATATTCTCGAAAGTGTTTCCAAATCGATTTGTACAAATGGGAATTGCTGAACAATCAATGGCGTCTGTTGCGTCGGGCATGGCTGCGATGGGAAAGATCCCATTTTTTGCTTCATATGCGATGTTCTCTCCAGGTAGAAATTGGGAACAGATTCGCACCACCATCTGCTATAACGATGCAAATGTAAAGATCGGAGGTGCGCATGCCGGTGTATCAGTAGGGCCAGACGGAGGCACTCATCAGGCTATTGAAGATATTGCAATCACTCGGGTAATTCCACGCATGACCGTTATTGTGCCCTGCGATGCGCTTGAAGCAAAAAAAGCAACCATAGCAGCGGCAAAAATGATTGGGCCGGTGTATATTCGTCTTGCGCGAGAAGCGACACCTATTATGACCACCGAAGAAACACCATTTGAAATAGGAAAGGCGCAATATTTTTTCCGTCCGAAAGGAGATGTACAGGTTGCTATTATCGCGATTGGCGCGCTTGTGTTTAATGCGATTATCGCGGCTAAAGATCTTGAGGCGGAGGGAATTAATGTAGCAGTAATGAATCTTGGTACGGTGAAGCCGATCGACCAAGAGGCAGTTATTGCGTGTGCGAAAGCGGCTGGCGCGGTGGTAACGGTAGAGGAGCATCAAATTGCTGGTGGCATGGGGTCTGCGGTTGCGGAAGTGCTTGCAGTACATCAACCAACGCCAATTGAATTCATTGGTGTGCATGATATATTCGGCCAATCAGGAGAACCGAATCAGCTTATTGAGCACTACGGGATGGGAGTAAGCCACATCAAGGACGCAGTGCGAAAAGTGTTTGGGCGAAAAGGTAAATAAATTTTAATACAGTGAGTATGTACGACGTTATTACTATTGGCGCTGCAACGCGAGACGTTTTTTTATTAAGTGATAATTTTCGTGTTGCAAAAGATATGCACCTCTCAGCGCTTGGGGAGGTTTTGTATTTTAATCTGGGATCAAAAAATGAGCTGAAAGAGGTTATCCTTACAACCGGGGGTGGTGCGACCAATGCAGCTGTAACATTTGCGAGACAGGGACTAAAAACGGCGTGTATCTGCCGAGTAGGCGATGAAGAGAGTGGTCACGATGTTGTGCGCGCGCTGAAAAATGAGGGAATCGCAACAGAGCTCATACAGCACGATAAGAAATCATCGACCGCATATTCGACTATTCTTACCACACAGAAAGGCGAGCGTGTTATTTTGACAAAACGCGGCGCATCGGATCATATTGATGCGCGCGGTATTTCTTCTGCACATCTTCGTGCAAAGTGGCTATATATTTCTTCAGTCGCTGGCGATATCGCGTTACTACGCGCTGTGTGTGCTATTGCTCACGCAAACGGCATACGGATCGCATGCAACCCCGGAGCCCGTGAATTAGAGAAAGGGCTCCGCGTACTCGAGCCTGTGTTGCGCGCAGTGGACGTGTTGTTTGTTAACCAAGAGGAGGCGGCGCAACTTACTAGTATTCCATATAGCAAGGAAAATGCGATTTTTCAAAAACTTGATGAAATTGTACGGGGCATTGTTGTGATGACAAAAGGTCCAAAAGGGGTTGTAGTGTCAGATGGGAAAAAGATATATAAAGCAGGCATCCCACGCGCGCCGATCGTAGGGAGGACCGGAGCTGGCGATGCGTTTGGGTCTGGGTTTATTGCCGCGCTCGCTCAAGAAAAACCTATCTCGCTTGCTATTCAGCTTGGCACGGCAAATGCGACATCGGTGGTTCAGCATCTTTCTGCAAAACGAGGGATTTTACATAAAGGAAAGTGGGGGACATGGGCTCGTGTAGCGGTAAAAGAAGGTATAATAAAAAATCATGGATAAATCAATTGAGAGAATTGCGCGGGTACTACGTACCGACAAAGATACGGTGGGGGATTTATGTAAGCGGATGGAAGAACTAACGGGAAAAAGAAATGTTCCGCAAAAAATAGTGGAAGAAAATGATCTGCTTGTTGAAAAATCGCTTACGGCGCTTGGCGTGAAAAAAGGCGCGTTTAATTTTGAGGTATATCAATCGCTTATCAATAAAGTGAAAAGCAATGATGCGACTATCTTTGAACTTTTTCGTCAACCGCGATGCATCGATTTTAAAGGGTGCAAGACGCTTCTTAACTTTGCTGAGGAGCTTGCGGGTGTTGGAGAGGGGTTTTTTATTAAAAAAGAAAAGGCAATAGAACTTCTCAAAAGCAAACCCCCACTGAATATTATGAAGGCGCTTGGGTACACAGAGATAAATGAGTTAATTGAAAAAGAAGATATTGATCAGGTGTTTGCGGGGCTACGCTTCGGAGAGGAGAAAGAATGGTTAAACGAGGTATTTTTTGCGCAATATCGCGACCTCACAGTTGATGATTTTGAATACCGCCGCATACGTCTTGAGGTGCTTCATGGAAAATGGCTTGCGATTGCAGAGCAGTTTCTTAAAAAGAAATATCATAATGTGTCACACCTCAAGGAGCTAGGGGTGATATTTGTGATCCCGCTTGAGCTTCGTACGCCGGGCGAAACAATGCGCGTCTTTGGTCTTATTTTACATTATCTACATGAAGTAAGTTTTTATTCGAAATTATTTGAGCTCTATGCTAAAACGCCATCGAATTTCGCGGAACGCGTCATTTCCTGTTTACGTGGCGATGTGCTTGATGAGCAGATGCATAGCCATGTGGTATCTAATTGGCTTATTGTACAGCGGTACCTTGCAAAAGATGACGAGTATGACTGGCGCTTATTTGCGCCGCACGTAAATCCTGAAGCGCTTCATTGGACAAAAGCGGAGGAGGATATTGCGCGGCTTAATGAGCGATTTGAGAATCTTGACCTCCATTTTTGGCATAATCTTGATTTCGTGGGAGATTTCTACCGAACAGAATCCGGTGTTGATACGCTTGTGAGCTTTAACCTGATTGATACCGTGATGTCACTCGTTATGGAAAAGGATATGATCAAATACCTGTATCACCATCAAGAGGCGCTTTGGAATAAGATTTTTATGGAATATGTTGGTGGTCGAGAAGAAATGGAGCGACTCACTATCGAGAATTTTATGAAAGGATACATTGCATTTTAGCAGGCATGAATCTCAATACAAAACAATTTTTCAGTACAGCGGAGAAGGGGGGGTATGCCATTGGGCAATTCAACGCGTCAACTGCGGACCAGATACGAGCAATTATGCGTGTAGCGACAGAGCTACGTGCGCCGGTTATTATCGGAACATCAGAAGGCGAATGTAAATTTATAGGAGCAAGACAGGTGGTAAAACTATGCGAAGCATACGAGGAAGAAGGCGGGGTGCCAATCATTCTGAATGCCGATCATACCTACAAAGACGCACAGGACATAGAAAATCTTGATATGATCAGTGCCCTGCTCAAAGCAGGATACAACTCAATACATTTTGACGGATCAGTGTTGTCATTTGAAGAGAATGTGAAGTGGACGAAGCAGGTTGTTGCGCTCTGCAAGGAAAAAGATCCTAGAATATCCGTCGAGGGTGAAATTGGGTTTTTGCCCGGAGCATCCGAGGTTTCTGACAAGAAAGTAGAAATAAAGCCAGAATATCTTACAGATCCGAAGCAAGCATTAGAATTTGTACAAGCAACAGGGGTGGATCGGCTGGCGGTGTCGGTTGGAAATAGTCACGGTATCTCATTTCAAGAGGACAGGCTTGATATCGCGCGAATCATTGCGATAAAAGAAGCGGTTGGCGACCATGCAGTACTTGTGTTGCATGGGGGATCAGGGATCCCTGATGATCAAATACGTGATGCAATCACGAGCGGCATACGAAAAATAAATATCAATACCGAGCTTCGTATTGCATTTCATGACGCGCTCAAGGCAACGCTTGTCGAATCAAGCCAAACAACCCCGTATAAGTTTTTACCTCCAGCGATGGACGCGGTTGCACGCGTCGTCGAAGGGAAAATTAAATTATTTGGTAGTGGAGGGGGCATATTATAATTATGGCAGATAAATTTATCATCAAGGGAGGAAAGAAGCTAGCGGGGTCAATCGAGGTGCGCGGCGCAAAAAACGCCGCGTTTGCAGTGCTTGCCGCAACATTACTCACGAAAGAAACTTGTACGATAGAGAACGTACCACTCATTAAAGATATTTTTGTCATGCTTGAGATATTCAAAAGCATAGGAGTGCAGTATGAGTTTATTTCTAAGCGAACCTTGCGGATTTCTGCTGCCGCGCTTTCCCCAAAGAATATTGATCATGATGTGGTGGAAAAGATTCGCGCATCAGTCTTGTTATGCGGCGCCCTACCTGCGCGCACAGCACGGTTTTCATTGACGAAGCCGGGTGGGTGTTCAATAGGGTCAAGAATCCTCGAGCCCCACTTTGATGCGCTCGCGCAGGTAGGTATTGATATAAAAAAGCGTGGTAAATATCTTGATGTGATTCGGCGTGAGAATAGTGGCGATCATGAGATAGTACTCTCTGAAATGTCTGTGACCGCAACGGAAAATGCCGTACTCGCATCGGTAATACGTACAGGTACGGTGACGATATATTGTGCCGCCGCTGAGCCATATGTGCAAGATCTTTGCCATATGCTGGTAAAAATGGGGGCTACTATCTCTGGTATTGGCACGCACACGCTCACCATCAAAGGTGTTGCTCGTTTGCATGGTGTAACGCACTGTATCATGCCTGATCCGATTGAAATGGGAACATTTATTGCTCTTGCGGCAAGTACAAAGAGTCGCATAGTTATTAAGAATACAGTTCCTGAATTTATACGATTCGACTTATTGAAGTTTGCAGAGGCGGGTGTTATAGTAAAAATAAGAAATCGAAGAAAAATTGCCGGGGGGTGGGGGTATGAAATGGCAGACATGGAGGTGGTGCCGTCAAAGTTAGTTGCGATACCAAAGGTCCACAATATGCCATATCCGGGGTTATCCCCAGACCTGCTTCCGATGTTTGTAGTGTTAATGACGCAGGCACACGGAGTCAGTCTTATCCATGACTGGATGTATGAGGGAAGGATGAAATATGTCGAAGAGTTACGACACATGGGGGCAGATGCATTTATATGTGACCCGCATCGCGCGCTTATTACCGGGCCGACGCCGCTAGAAGGGAGGAATATCACCAGTTTTGACTTGCGCGCAGGGGCCGTGCTTATCATTGCCGCGCTCACCGCAAAGGGAACCACGGTTATACAGAACGCATATCAAGTTGATCGCGGATATGAAGACATTGAGGGGAGGTTAAAAAAAATAGGCGCACTGATTGAGCGTACACAATGATTTTTACTCTTTATGTTTATTAGAAAGATCGGTATCGATCTCGGCACTACCAATACACTCGTATTCATTCCAAAAAAAGGAGTGGTGGTAAACGAGCCAACCGTGGTGGCTGTTTCCGCTCATGACCGTTCGGTACTGGCAGTAGGAGCTGCCGCAAAAGAAATGTTGGGGAGGACGCCTGATGCAATTATTGCGTTGCGTCCGCTCAAAGAAGGCGTGATCGCTGATTATAAAATAACGGAGGCGATGTTGTCTTACTTTCTTACAAAGGGGTGCGGGAGAATCCGACTCTTTAAGCCGGAGATGATGATATCGGTACCCGCAGGAATCACATCAACAGAACGGCGCGCGGTTGTAGATGCTGCATTGCAGGCGGGCGCGAAAGCCGCATACGTCGTGAAGGAGCCGGTGCTTGCCGCGATTGGTGCAAACATCCCGATTAATGAGGCATCAGGGAGTATGATTGTAAATATCGGTGGCGGCACTTCTGAGATCGCTGTAATATCACTTGGAGGCATTGTTGCATGGGCGTCAGTGCGCGTTGCGGGAAACAAGATTGATCAGGCGATTGCGGATTATGTGCGTAAAACGCACAGTCTTGAAATTGGGGAGCGAACCGCAGAGGATGTTAAAATTGGAATCGGATCCGCTGTGCCGGTAAAAGAAGAGGACTCTATGGATATACGCGGACGAGACATGATTACCGGTTTACCACGGACAATTCGCGTAACAACAAATGAGATTGCCGAAGCAATCGCTGAGCCGTTAAAAGAGATCGTTCGCGCGGTGAAGTCAGTGCTCCAGGAGACGCCACCGGAACTTGCTGCGGACATTATGCATAAAGGCATGACGCTTTCCGGTGGTGGAGCGCTTCTGCGTAATATTGATGAGCTTTTGTTTAAGGTAACCGGTGTGCCGTGCACGAAGGCAAATGAGCCACTGCTGTGCGTTGCAAAAGGAACGGGTATTGTTCTTGAGAATCTTAATGTGTATAAACGAAGTGTTATGAGTAAGAAATAAACACGTCATGAACATTGGTATTCATGCAAAAGGGGCGTTTAAGTATGAGCGGACAGGGGTTGATGAGTATGTATATCAACTCATCAAGCATTTTGGAATGCTTGATGAGTCGAGACAACATTCCTTTCTTCTCTATACCCCGTCTTTTAAGGACACGCTTTTTTTGCCGAGCAACTTCTTAGTACGACGATTTTATAGTCCCTTTTTCTGGACAAAAATCATGCTTTCAATAAAAATGCTTTTTGATGCGCCTGATGTGCTTTTCATGGCGGAGAATTTTTTACCTTTTTTCTACCCCCATCATACGGTTGCCACGATTCATGGGCTAGAATTTGAATATTGTCCGGAAGCGTATACCCCATCACAGCTTGCTTATTTGCGCAAAGGAACCCGGCGCGTGGTGCGGTGCGCAAAAAAGATTATTGTACCGACGAATACAGGAAAGGAGAATCTTATAAAGTTTTATAAAGCAGATCCAAGTAAAGTTGTTGTGATTCATCATGGGGTGAATCCGCAGGTTGCGTATCACAGGCAATATCCTCCGGTTGATGAACAATATATTTTGTTTGTAGGAAAATTAGAAAAGAAAAAAAATGTGAGGAATATTGTGCGTGCATTTGCGGTGTTAAAAGAGAAACATAACATTCCACATAAGTTAATACTTGTTGGGAGTCCTGGGTTTGGATATCATGAGATACTGAAGGAAATAGAAAATACGGAATATAAAACCGATATTGTACTTACTGGCTATATCAGCCAAGAGGAAAAGGAGTCATTCTTTAAGTATGCAGATGTATTCGTGTTTCCGTCGTTGTACGAGGGATTTGGCATGCCAATTCTTGAGGCACAGCTCCGACAGGTACCAGTCGTTACCTCCCATGTTCCAAATATTATGGAGGTAGCGGGGGAAGGGGCTATCTTCGTTGATCCACAAAGCATTGAGGCGCTTACCGATGCTATTTTATCGGTAGTTTCTGATGATGCGGTACGTACTGCGCTTATTACAAAGGGAGTCGAAAATGCACGAAAATATAGCTGGTTCAAGTGCGCTAAAGAGACGCTTGAAACCTTGATTACATAACACTGTGCGTGTTGTTCTTGTACATGATTTTCTAACGCAATTCGGTGGCGCCGAGCGAGTACTGCAGGCGCTTACAGGTTTGTTTCCTGATGCGCCGATTTATACGTTGTTGTACGACGAAAAAATCGTACAAAAACATTTTTCAGGGAAAGTAGTGCGGGGGTCCTTCTTGCAATCACTTCCTGCGTATATGCGCATGCGTCATCGATTATTACTACCGCTCTATCCTTATGCGATCGGGCGGTGCAATGTGCGAGATTTTGATATTATTATTTCCTCATCATCTGCATTTGCAAAGGGCGTAAAAAAATCACCACACGCTACACATATTTGCTATTGTCATGCCACGGCAAGATTTTTATGGGAGGAACAGGATCAGTATCTCGCTGATAACAAATACAAGGGGCTTATAAAATATGTGGTGAAATATGTGCTCACACCACTATTGCGCCGATGGGATGTTGCATCCTCGCGTCGCGTTGATGTATGGATTGCGAACTCAATAACGACTCAGCGGCGAATACAGCAGAGATACGGTAGAAATGCAGAGATACTGTACCCACCACTCACAAAGCTTGACCGCATGGGTATGCATAAGGAACATCGCAATGAATATTTTTTAGTGGTGTCTCGTTTGGCGGCATATAAAAAGATAAACGTGATCGTGGAGGCGTTTAATATTCTCGGGTTGCCATTAGTGATCGTTGGTGATGGAGCAGAGCGTACACGGCTTGAAAAGATTGCTCGCGCAAACATCACATTCACAGGGTTTATCACGGATGAGGCTCTTGCGGAGCACTATCAATGTGCTATTGCGCTTATCGTTGCCTGTGAAGAGGATTTCGGGATAAGTGCGATAGAGGCACTGAGCTTCGGCGCGCCGGTACTTGCGTATCGCAAGGGAGGGGTAGTGGAGTGGGCGAGAGAAGGGGTGACC
Organism: Candidatus Azambacteria bacterium; assembly: GCA_024654415.1. Lineage (GTDB taxonomy): Bacteria > Patescibacteriota > Minisyncoccia > GWC2-36-17 > WO2-46-25 > MEYI01. Next base: position 9,161 of record JANLHQ010000088.1, read on the forward strand.
GGAGAGATGTTCGACGAGCAAACACCAGAGGGAGTGTCTTTCGGTGTGCGAAAGATACTCCACAACCTTACCCGCTATGATCCCGCGCATCTTCAAGAGACCGCACAGCTATTCAATGAAGATGCATTCCGGGCAGGAATACTCCGCCTCGTATCCGTAGAACATGGTGTTGATAAGTAGGTATGTGTTGCACTCTGCTTTCTTTAAGAGTATTATAATTATGTTTTTTATTTCCTAGCAAAACAAAAATGAATTTTGTTCCCAAAAAAGTTTTTTTCACAAAAGGTGTTGGGGTATCAAAGGAGCAGTTAACATCATTTGAACTCGCACTTCGCGATGCAGGGATTGCACAGTATAATCTTGTCCCTGTTTCCTCGATTTTTCCTCCTAAGTGTAAGCGCGTTTCACGTGACGAGGGGTTGAAGGAATTACAGCCAGGGTCAATAGTGCATTGTGTTATCTCGCGCAACGCAACCAACGAGCCCAATCGATTGATCGCCGCGTCAGTAGGCACCGCCATGCCGCAGGATGCAGCTAATTATGGATATCTTTCTGAGCACCATTCATTTGGAGAAACCAGTGAGAAGGCCGGTGACTATGCAGAAGACCTTGCCGCAACCATGCTTGCCACTACTCTTGGAATAGACTTTAATTCAGAAACAGCATGGGATGAGCGAGAACAGATCTACAAAGCATCTGGAAAGATATTTAAATCGTTCAATACGACTCAGTCAGCATTAGGGAGTAGGGATGGGTCATGGACAACTGTCATTGCGGTTGCGGTTTTCATACTTGAGGGGTAGTGCTTGACTTCTTCGAGAAAGTAAGTAAAATAGAGATAATAGTGAAGCCGTAGACAAGAGGCGTCCACATTGTGTGGAACTAAGCCCTCTCGAGGTAATATCAGTAATTTGCGGTTTACATACGCTAATTCCTACGTTATCTGCGGCCCTTCTAAAGGTCGTTTTTTTTATTGGTTCTAATCATAACAGCATATGTCGCTTACCAGAATACAAAAAGAAACAATCGTGAAGTCAGTTACTGATAAGCTTTCAAAGAGCAATGTGCTTTTATTCACGTCTTTTGCAAAGATTAGCGTGGAAAAGCTGAAGCGATTGCGGAAGGATCTCAAAGCAAAGGGCGTTGACTTTCAAGTCGTTAAAAAAAATCTTTTGCGCGTAGCGCTTGAGAAAGCAAATATAGACGCATCGGAGGCTGGTATGAAGGGTATTCCTGAGGCATGTGGCGTCGTATTTGGCACTGATGACCAGATCTCGCCAGTGCGAGCGGTATTTACCTTCGCAAAAGCAAAAGAGAATGCATCATTCAAGATAATTGGAGGCATGCTCGATCATGGGTTTGTCACGCCGGACAGAATGGCTCCGCTTGCAAAAGTTTCAACAAAAGAGGATCTGTATGCGCGGCTTCTTGGCCAGCTACAGGCGCCACTTTCGAAACTTGTGTATGTAATTAAGGCAGTAGGGGAGAGTAAGACAACGGGACAATAATTAGTGGTAATATAAAAATATATGTCAGATAAATTCAAAAGTTTAATCGAGGAGATTGAGAAGATGAGCGCGCTTGATATTGTGGAGTTAGTAAAAGCACTCGAAGAGAAGTTTGGCGTGTCTGCAGCAGCGCCAGTCATGGCTGCAGGTGGTTCAGCAGAAGGTGCAGAGGCGGCAGAAGAAAAAACGTCATTCACTGTTGAATTGAAGTCAACAGGCGAGCAGAAAATTCAGGTTATCAAGGCAATCCGTGAGATCACTGGTCTTGGCTTGAAGGAGGCAAAGGATATTGCAGACCAAGCGCCGAAGGCGGTGAAGGAAAATGTGACTAAAGCAGAGGCAGACGAGATGAAAAAGAAATTGGAAGACGCAGGTGCAGTAGTAGAATTGAAGTAACAGGCACATATAAAAACACCCTCCTCATTACAGGAGGGTGTTTTTATATGTGGTTTATAGGGGTGTTGAAAATATAGCTTGAGAGGTAAGTATGTAGAGGTCCTTGTGATCCGAGGAAACCGTAAAATCAATAATTCCTGTAAGTGTGCCGATGAGATATTTTTCAGGCGTGCCCCCTGTTTGCTTTGGTGTTTTAATAATTTTATTCCCTCCCTCTAGTGAGTATTTGGCGTCTTCGCTCGTGCGGGCATTTTGAGAAGCAGTGCTTGTGAGTGTACTCTGCAATGTCTTTAGCACGGGAACAAGGGTATTATCTGAGGGTGTAAACAGAAACGCTGCTTTCTTTGTATCGTTGAGCATATATAATTCACCATTGCGCATAAACATTCTTTCTATTTCAAAATCATCAGACAGCTGGGGTAGGAATGTGTATGACCCCTCTCGTGTTTGTTTTGCTATCTTGTAGAACGTCGATGGCGCGCTACCGAAAATATAAATAAAATCGTTATCATCAAAAATAAATCGAGGCTGAAATCCAGTGGCGAAGCTTGGTATTGCCCCTTGATATAGCGGTGGTTGGATGTGAATACCATGCAGAAGATTTATTTTTACCGCTATTTCATAGGATAATTTCTGCGCAAAAGATCCTAATAGAAGGGATGGCGCAATACGTAATGCATCGTTTTGCGCCTCACCGAGTATTGCGAGTGCTGTACTCGGATCCTCTATTGTGTCCACACTAAGTACTCTTCTTTGAATGCTATCAATAAAAGCAAACTGTGTCCGTGCAAAGGCATACCCACTCCCTCCTACTGCAAACATAGCCGCGAAGGCAAAAAGGATTAGTGCATTTCCTCTGTGAAGCGGTGTGCGGGAGTAATCGGATAACTTCTTGAGTGTAATGCGGAAGGAAAAAAAACGCAGTGAAGCAAGGGTGTGTGAGAGATTCTTTATATGTGTAGCAATGCGTAGAACATGCTTCCGCGGATTGATGGTTACGCTCATCTTCGTCTCCATCTTCTTGCCGAAGGGAATCCATGTGGTTTTCGCACTTGTAATAGAAAGAAGAATAAGGGCCTGCGCGGGGAGGGGAATCTCCCTCGAATTTTTTTGGTAAATTTTACTAATAATGTCCGCCTGTTCGTCGAGTGAGAGCTCAAATAGTTTCTCAATCCCTTTTTTGGAAAAAAGATCCATTGCCTTACCGGTGCCAAAAATGAATTTATCATCGAGTGCGACATCACCAGTAATCACTGCGGAAAAAAGGTCATTTTTATTTTGTAAGACATGCTTTTTTGCCATATCAGCGATTTCATTAGACCGCCAAAGAAGTGTGGCGATATTTCCGAATTTCGAAAGACGAATTGTTTCTCCTGAAATATTTACCGCACAAAAGTGCGCTTCCCCAAGTACTCCTTCATTCGCTTTTCCGATATCATGCAGCGTTGCATTTGCTTTTTTGAGCGCGCTCTCAAAGTGAGACTCTACCGGCTCCTCATCGAGTTTATAAAATTCTCGCTTAATAACAGAGGCAATGAGATTTGGCAAAAATTCGAACTCGCTTTTACGGTTTTCAAGACGGCCTATAATATAGAGGTTTCCAAGTTGCTCCTCCTCTATATTTGCCGGCTCATAGACAAATGTTTCGGTGCCACCTTCTTTCCTCCCTTGCCTAAGGATAAGCTCCTTTGTATCGATTTTAAAATGAGTTGATTCCATTCCTTTCATCTTATCACACCTCTCGCGTTGCATAAAGAAACCATTTTTGGTATCATAGTACAGATAATAACGTATTCATATGATGTTTGAGCAGTTTTTCAATTCCCCAATTAAATCACGGCTTGTAAAGTTTTTTGTGTATAACCACAATAAGTTTTTTGACAGTAATGCCATCGCGCAGCGCCTTGAGCTTCCAGTGGGAAAAATAAAGATTTATCTAAAAGAGCTCAAAAAGGCTGGTTTTTTGAAGTCGAAATCAGCAAATTCATTTTCAATCAGCTATAAATTTCCGTATCTTAATGAGGTAAAGGAGCTTGTGCTGAAATTTCCCCCAGTATCGGATGAATTTCTACTGCAGGAATTGAAAAAAGTGGGGCAGGTAAAACTTCTTATTATCGCGGGAATGCTGGTACACGCGCAAAAGGCTCGCACAGAGATCGTGATAGTGGGGGACCGCATTGCGGAGAAAAAGGCAGAGCGCTTCCTCCGCTCCGTTGAAGCGCAGGCAGGCAAAGAGCTTCGCTATGTGCTCTTAACAAACGATGAATTTTTATACCGGAAAAAAATGTTTGACCGGTTTGTACTTGATGTGCTAGAACTACCACACAAAAAAGTCATCAATAAGCTTGGGATATAATGAGCCCTCGGCTCACTATCAGCATGCGCTCTTAGCTCAGTGGTAGAGCGTCCGCTTCACACGCGGAAGGCCGTAAGTTCGATCCTTACAGGGCGCACTAAAATCTGACTCTCAGAAAATTGACCGACTTTTTCGTTGGCGGCACGAAGTGCCGCCCAAGCATTCCCCCCCGACAAATCCTCTTCGCTCGGCGCGGCGGAAGGAGGGTGTTGGGGGGAGGAATTCCGCCGCACCCTTGCTTCGGAAAAATTCGCGCCGATAACTTCTAAGAATTGATAGAAGAGTTTCATTGGATTTTTGAGCAGAATCTCGCAAGAGGTTCTGTTTTTGTTTTGGGACACCCTACATTCAAGTTTGAACTGCACCAGGAACCGCTCCAAGAACGAATACCTCGTGCGGAGTGAGATAGCCGAGGCGTTTGCGCGGTCGATGATTG
>JANLHQ010000026.1 GCA_024654415.1 Candidatus Azambacteria bacterium
TTTTTGCTATCCATGGCCACGGTCCACGCACCGCACGCGCGCACGCGCGCGCCGACTCACCAGAACAGAACGGCCCCGGGCCAAACACAACAGGCACCCCCTCGCCGCCAGTGGATCGCCAGCCGCCCCCGGTTTCAATACTCTGGCCCCGGATCCAATTCAAGACCATATTGCGGGGGTGCGCAATATGGTCGTTCACGTGACGAATAAACAGGGGGATGGCTTCGACTTCACGACCCCCCGATCCTTCCGGGAAAAACAAGGCCAGTGATTTCGTTTTATACCACATCTCCACGAAAAGAGAACCACCCCCTCTGACCGCGAGAACATACAAAAGCTCTCTTATCTAATTAAATAAAAAAAAAAAAAAAAAAATATAAATGTATATTGTAAATGGTAAAAGAAGAAAGTTTTTTTAGTGAGTAATATTCTCTACGTTTTCTCCGTCAGAAGGGGTGGTGTCTTAGCAAATAAGCCCTGTTTTTCACTCAAGATGTATATTTTTTTGACAATAAACCATTATGTGTTATTTCTAAAGTTATCCACAGTAGTATCATAGAGCAATTGCAAAACGCCCACCATACCATATACTTACCACTATGATACCAAAAAAGAAACTGGTCGTAACATTCCGCGGTCCCGAAGTCGAGGCACTTTCACGTGTAACAGACCGTATGAATGAGCCAAGTGAGCAAGATGCGATCCGGACATTGGTAAAGAATTACCATTCGGATAATATGACATTGCCACCCTACAAACAAAAAACAGGCAGTGGAGAGCGCGGTCCTAATAAAGCACAGCGTCTCAATGAGATCCTTGCCATCACGGACTATGATGTACTCAATGCGGAGCTTGAACGCCTACATGTATTCGAAGAATTCAAAAGTAGATCGGATATGCGCGTATGGGTAGAAGACGACGGCATTGGAGGAAGGATTGGTCGATACAATAGTCCGAGTGGAGGTGACTTTGGAAACATCAATTTCGGTGAGATTATGAAAGTTTTACAAAAAATCATATGAAAGTAAACATGGCCGGTCCGAATCCTGAAATGATCCTCACAATGGATGATATTGTGCGCCTTATAAAAGCAAATAGCGATTTCGCACGCGCTGTCCTTGGTCATAAACTTACGAACATGTCATTCAGAAAAGAAGATGTCACCCTCGAGGAAACGTCTCAAGGGTACAAGCTCTTGCATTTACCAGTTAATCCTTATAATTTATGACCAAATCCAAAGACGCCATCATCAAAGACTTCATCGTAGCCGCAGACCGGGCCGGCGTGCCGTCCTTCGTTCTCGGCTTCGAGACAGACGGCCTCATCACTACGCACCTGCAAAAGATGCCGATGAATGTACTTTCCCGGCTCACCATCGGCCTATTCAACCAGATGTGCGACCATGAGGCGTCGCAAGGGCAGATGTCCGATGCATATCGGGCGACCATGCTCGATCTCAAGAAAGAATTCAATGCCTTGGTGAAGGCATACAATGCGAAGTTCGACACCATTAAAAAAAGCGGTAAGACAAAAACGGTATGAAAATGGAACAAACAATTGATAAGTATTGTCAACTTCATGGCTATAAACCAGAAGAAATGACATTGATGGAGAAATTGGCGTATATCGATAGCCAATGGGGTGCGTTCGTAACGTGGCTCCGCGAGGGCAATCCTGTTGTATGAGCCGCTATTCTGCACCAGCTCCGGCAAATGTGCGCGATGTGTCCGGCATCGGCGGCGTGAATGTGCGACTGTCGCAGCGCGGGGTGCCGCATATGATCGTGGAGGTCGATGGCTACGAATACTCCGTGTGCTATTTCAGCAAGCAACAAGGCCCGATGTACCGGGTATGGCTATGGGAGCCGGATCGTGATGGCGAACAACAGCGCTTGCTTGATATTCCTCTCGTTCCCGGACAGCAGGTGGATTTGGTGCAGGCCATTCGCAATGAAGTAATCCGCATACCATGACCAAGCGCGTATACATCAAGCCGCAACCAATAGAAGTGAAGCCGACCTATATTTCCGGTGGCCGGTATGTGACCCTCACTGACTACGCCCGACGTGAAGGGATCACTCGCATGACTGCGTACAATCTCATCAAAAAGGGTACCGTCTCCGGGAGCGTGCGCGTTGGTGGGCGGGCCGTACTGATACGCGTATGA
>JANLHQ010000089.1 GCA_024654415.1 Candidatus Azambacteria bacterium
GAAATAATCACGGAAATCCGCCAAATTTTGTGGTGGCATTACAACAAAAGTTTTTTCCAGCAACGCTCGTTATATGAGCGCTTTGAAGAATGGCTTGAGGCGAGGCAGAAATGAACGATGACCTTGACGCGGCAAGGGGTTGTGCCTGTGGTTGTTTACTGACGTGCGGGATAATACTGCTGGTATTTGTGGTATTATTTCTAACGTAACTTGGAGGCAAAACCTGTTGAGTAATCCATTAAACGAACACTCATGCCCGTATTGCGGAAGCGAAGCAGCTAAGAAGGGGAAAACTAGGACGGGGGCGCAGTCGTATCAATGTGTAAAATGTAAAAAATACTTCTCTGCAAACTCCTTTAGTGAGAAAAGATCGTATTCAGAGGACACAGGGGAAGTCTCTACTTTTACAGACAAACAGATAACATCGCTTGCCCAGTTGGTTGAGTTTTGTCAGATAGACTTGAAAACGTGGATGGTTGAACGGTGGGTGTGTAACAAATGGGAAGTCGGCGCAAAAGACAGCAATAAAAAAATCAAGGTAACACCTTTGTTTCAGGTGAAAGCATGGTTGATTCGCCGTGTGCACGAAATACGCGCCCGGGACGCCATAGCGACCTTGTTGCTTGACGCTAAAAAACACTCCCTGAAATCATTGCCTAAAAAGTATAAAAACAAATCGAGTGGGCTGTACGAAATAGACATGCCCGATATTCATTTGGGGCGGCAAACATGGGAAGAGGAGAGCGGGGAAAATTCAGATCTAAAAATAATGGTTGGATTGGTAAAGGTGGCAATGACTGATTTATTATCAAGAATCGAAAATACGTCAGTGAGCAGGATATTGTTTCCGATAGGAAATGACTTTTTCAACGTCAATGATAAGCGAGAGGAAACCATACACGGTACGCGCCAACAAGAAGATCAACGGTGGCAAAAGACATTCAGGGAGGGGCGAAAATTATTGGTAACACTGGTTGATATGTGTGTCGAGGTTGCCCCAGTGGACGTTTTAGTAATTCCAGGGAATCATGATGAGGAACGAATATTCTACATGGGGGATGCACTGGACTGCTGGTATCACAATAACAAAAACGTGAGCATAGACAATCGGGCGGTCAAGAGAAAATATTATCAGTTTGAAAAAAACCTAATTGGATTTACACATGGCTATTACGAAAAGCCCGAAAAGTTGGCTTATCTTATGCCAAGCGAAGTTCCCGCACTGTGGGCAAAAACGATAAACCGCGAATGGCATTTGGGTGACAAACATCAAAAAAAGGACACTGTGTATTACAAGACAACAGACGGCAATGGGATTATGGTAAGGATACTTCGCTCACTTGCCGCCCCGGATGCGTGGACGTTTGACAAAGGGTTTATCAGCAGCCCGAGGGCGGCAGAGGCTTTTATGTGGCATCCTGAAAACGGGGTGAGTGGACAATTTACGCATGTGGTAAAGTGAGGCAACCAAAATGAAAACAATATGCCGTAATTGTTCAATTGAGGTGAAATGAAAAATACTCTAGGATTGTTTTTTTTTGGCTCTCGGCGCGTCCGTTATTGAGTGCGGACTCAAAATGCTTACGCCCGACTTGCAACAAGAGTTCTTTAAGAAATTAAGGGCGAGTTTTGGTGTTAATACAAATCGCACTATTATCAGCAAGGAAGCCGCGAAGAAATACACATCAGGCGGCGATGATGGGTATTCATTGTGATATGTAGCGTTCACCAAAAACTCCTGATCCTCATGGTGAAAAAGCCCGATAAGGCGAACTACTACCGACGGCGTCTCCGGGCGCATGTCGAGAAGTGCGCATTTTGCCAAAAGCAATTTGCGAAAAAGGGGAAAGGGGTGTAAAATAAGTTAATCCGTTAAGCGGAGGTGTGACGGCCTTTAGGCTGTCGAAACGTGGTCGTTAAAAGGACGTACGGCAGGGGAGAGCTGTTTGATGGGATACCTTGTGTGCGGGACGG
>JANLHQ010000027.1 GCA_024654415.1 Candidatus Azambacteria bacterium
ATGGGAGCGTGGAATTCTTTGACGCGAGTAAGTAGTACACCGGTACCGGGTCAGCCCGGTATTCAAGAAAGTTTTGCCGTGATCGGTCTTTCTCCCGCCACCACATATCATATCGCAGTGCGCGGCGTTGATAGTTTTGGCACGATATCCATGGCATATAATATCGTGACCGCAACGACCGCATCAGTAGGGCCAACATCGGTCAGCAATGTTCTATTTTCCCCGCGACTTGAATCCGCGCCAACTCCTGCGGGAAAGAGTTTTACTATCACGCTATATAACGCCGGCACCGCAACAAGCGTGGCGGCAGTTACCGCGCTTGCCGATGCAAACGGCCGCGTCGCGCTCCCCGGAACCATTTCTCTGTCTGCGGGGTTATATGACATCTTGGTTTCTTCGCCGCGTTATCTGCGTAAAAAGACCTTTGCATACAACGTGAGTTCAAACGCAAATATTATCTTGCCTATCCTGCCGGTTGGCGATCTGAACGGAGATAATATTATCAATTCACTTGACTGGTCGCTCATGAGTGGGCGATGGTTTTCATCCGATGCAAACGCCGATATTAATAGTGATGGCATCGTGAATTCAATCGACTGGAGTTTTTTAAGTAAGAATTGGTTCCAGACGGGAGCGTAATATCACATATATGAAAAAATATCTTCTTATCGCGGGAATAATTATGGGAGGCGCGGCGCTACCCGCAGTAGCATTTGGCGCAACGCTTTCGATGTCCCCCACAACAGGCACCTACCAAGTAGGGGATATTATTACCACGCAGATTATATTGAATACCCAAGGAGCATCAATTGAAGGGGTTGATGTTAGGTATTTAAATTATAATCCGGCGCTTTTAGAGGTGCAGGATAAAAATCCGTTTACTGCGGGCGTGCAAATAACACCAGGGACGCTTATGCCAAATACGGTTGCAAACTCTGTTGATGCCTCGCTTGGGCGCATTACATTTTCACAGGTAATAAGCGGCAATAATACATTTACCGGCAGTGGGGTGCTTGCGACGGTCCAGTTTCGCGTATTGGGACAAGGAAGCACAAGCGTCTCGTTTAATTTCACTCCGGGCAATACTGCGGATACGAATATTGCGAGCGCGGGAGCAGATATTTTAACCTTGGCCTCTCATGGCACATATACGCTTACAGCTATTCCAGTGGTATCACTTGCTCCTCGTTTATATATAACTCCTGCATCAGGGACAAAGGCAACAGGAGAATCTTCTTTTTTGTTCCACATTATGCTTGATACACGAGGGAGCGCGATTGATGGAGCGGATGTTGTGCTGACTTATAATAGATCTCTCGCGCAAGTGATTGATGCTGATGGGGGAGCGGATGGCATACAAATAACGCCGGGAACGCTTATGCCAAATACGGTTGCAAACTCTGTGAACGCATCATATGGAAGAATAGAGTTTTCACAAATAACCACAGCAAATACTTCGTTCAACGGTAGTGGTGTGCTCGCCACGGTGCGCGTGCAAGCGCTGGCGCCTGGCGTAGCAAATTTTGCATTCTTGTTTACAAAAGGAAGGACGAATGACACAAACGTTTCATTTGGTGGGGTAGACCTTCTTAATGAGGTTGTAAATGCTTCCTTTCAGTTTGTTGAGAATGCTATACCGCCAGTAGTTATGAGCGTTGAACCAGTAGGAGTTGTTATGTTTTCAAACTCGCTTACGATTAAAGCGGTAACGAATGAGGCCTCAACATGTAGATATAGTCTCACACCGAATGTCGATTATGCGGCTATGAGAAAATATTTTTCATCTCGCGATGGCATGGAGCATAGCGCATCGTTATATAGAGGGTCATTTTCTACTGGGCAAAACACTTTTTATGTTCGATGCAGTGATCGGTCAAGAAATACAATGACCTCCGATGTTGTAATCTCATTTTTCATTGTTACGGACACTACGCCACCAGTGATCACACAAGCGTCTCCTTCCGGTGTGTTTTTTATGCCAAGGAGCGTATCTATTTCTGTCGTCTCTCAGGATGAGAGCGGCGTGGCAGCATGCAAGTTTTCACCTACCCCTAACACCGATTATACAATGATGCGGCAATCGCTGTATTTAAGGGATGGAGTATTTTCAACGTTTGTATATGGGTCCAATCTACGCATCGGTACGAATTATTTTTATGTGCGATGTGCAGACAAAGTGGGGAATGCAAATACTTCTGATACCGTAATTTCTTTTGTGTTGGTAGCAACACCAACATTTACAGTTGGCGTTGAAGGAGGTTTTGCAGATAGATATACGTTTTCTATCGCACTTTCTGCACCTAATGGCACTTCTGAGATACTAAACATAAAAACGAGGCCGAATCGTTTTGGCGCCATTGCAATCGATACAGACCCTCGGCGAGGAGATGCGTTGCTTGCTCCAGGGAACTATGATATAAAAATCACCTCCGATCAGTATTTAAAAAGAAAGCTTGTAAATATGAGTGTTACTGGAGGCGCGGTGATAAGCGTTTCCCCACTTCTTGCGGGAGATCTGAATGACGACGGCGTGATAAATTCTCTCGATTGGTCTATTATGGACACGCAATGGGCAAAGAGATCCTCAGCAGATATCAATAAGGATGGGAAAGTGAATACGATTGATTGGGGATATATAAGGAAAAATTGGCTACAAACAGGAATGTAATGAGTATGTATATGAATAGTGAAGTAAGAAATATATATATTCGTATTGCGCTATGCGCGGGTATATGCGTCGCTAGTATGATAAGCATACCTCTTTTTGCGTTCGCGCAAACTACATCAGCTACGATTGGTGGCTCTAGCGCAACTGCGACGCTTGTACTTTCTCCAGCGAGTGGTTCATATGCAACGGGGGATATTTTCAGTGTGAATATACTACTCAATACACAAGGAAGTCCTATTCAAGGTGTTGATATTGTGTATCTCAAGTACAATCCAGCATTTCTTGAGGTGCAAGATGATGAGGGTGGTAGTGTTGGCGTGCAAATTACTAGTGGAACGCTGATGGCGACAACAGCGATTAATTCTGTCGACACGAGCGCAGGAAAAATTGCGTTTTCACAGGTTACTACAAGCGGGACGTCCTATACAGGAAGTGGCACACTAGCCACAGCACGATTCAAGGCGCTTACGAGCGGTACAGCTGTAGTCGCATTTGATTTTATATTAGGAAGCACAATCGACACAAATGTGGCGAGCGGGGGCGAGGATATTTTAGCTTCTGTTACGAATGGTTCATATAGTATATCGGGAACTGCCGTACCTCCACAGCAAGACAGCACGGCGCCTGTACGTACTAGTGGCGCACCGTCAGGAGTACTTGCGGTCGGCACCACGCAGGCAACGCTTTCACTTTCCACCAATGAAAACGCTACGTGTAAATATGGGATTGCCGTGGGGGTTACTTACGCTTCGGTAGCAAACACTTTTTCAACGACCGGCGGGACAGCACATTCCGCAACGGTCTCCGGGCTTTCAAACGGAAATTCATATGCGTACTATGTCCGCTGTGAAGATGGGGCTGGTAACATGAACGATGATGATCATACTATCGCGTTTTCTGTCGCGCCTTCCGTTTCTACGCCAACCCCCACACCCACTCCAACACCTACGGTAACGACCGGAGGAAGTTATATACCTCCAACAGTGACCCCTACCCCATCTCCAACAATAACGCAATCACCGGTGCCCACTATGGCAACCGTACAGCAGACCCCAGGCGCTAACGCATATTTGCCCGCAGGTGTCGTGGAAGGCGATCTCGTTCGCGGACCGGACGGCATCAAGGTGTATATCGTGAATTTTTACGGGTATAAACGACATATTTTTAACCCCGCAGTATTTTCGATGTACGGGCATTTTCGGTGGGATAATATAAAAAGCTTAAACCAGCAAGAGATCGATGCGCTAAAAATATCTAACTTGTATCGCGCGGACGGCGATACGCGGGTATTTTCGCTTCATGAGGTGGACGAAACAAAAGGACTCGCCCAAAAGCGCTGGTTAAGCGTGAGCGCAGAAAAATTTTCCGCACTCGGGTACGCGTGGGAGCAGGTATTTATTATCAATACGAAAGAACGCGATTATTATCAAGAAGGAAGTCCGATCACTGACAGCGTACAGCCGCAAGCCCCGATAGTGTCCATCGCTTCCGGCGCGCTTGTTAAGTCGGCGAACGACCCGACCGTGTATTACATTACCGCTACAGGACTTAAAAAACGCATAGTGAACGCAATGGTGTTTAATTCATACGCCGCGAACCACTGGGAAAACATAACAATCGTAGAACAAAACGCGCTTGATGCGTATCCGACGGTAGACACCATTAAGCTTTCAGGGAGTGCGAAAGTGTATTTGCTCGAAAGCAATACAAAACGCTGGATAAAAACAGCGGCGGCATTT
>JANLHQ010000028.1 GCA_024654415.1 Candidatus Azambacteria bacterium
CTATTTTTCCGCTTTTACGTGACAACTCACCCAAGGGACATAGAGGGAGAGATGGCGGGCAAAGGGTCTAATATTCATTTCGCAGGGAAAAAGGCGACAGAAGATATTATCGATAAAGAAGGAATTGATCATAAAAAGGTAGTGGTGTCAGCGTTTGATATTGATACGGTGATATGGCCAGAGTATTTTGCGCGCTTGATGTATGTATATTTGTCGGTGCCGCGACCAGAGCGAGTGAGTTTTCAGCCTGTGCCGTTTTATATTAATAATATTTGGCATGCGCCGGCGGTTGCGCGTATCATCGCGTTCTCGGCAACATTTTGGCACACACTTCAGCAAGATCGCCCCGAGCGAATGACGACATTCTCATCTCATTCGATGTCGCTTATCGCACTCGAAGGTGTCGGATATTGGCAGCCGAACATGGTGAGCGAAGATTCCCGTATTTTTTGGCAATGTTTTTTGCGATACGATGGCGATTATGCGGTAGAGCCGATGTATTACCCCGTTTCTATGGATGCAAATGTCGCCGATACGTTCTGGCAGACGCTCGTGAATCAATATAAGCAACAGCGCCGGTGGGGGTACGGAGTGGAAAATGTTCCGTATTTCCTTTTTGGGTTTTTCAAAAATAAAAAGATCGCGTTTTGGAAAAAGGTAAAATTCGGATTTGTGATCATTGAGGGGTTTCATTCATGGGCGACGAACGCGCTCATTATTTTCTTGCTCGGGTGGCTACCTTTATACCTAGGAGGAGAGATATTCAATGCCACGCAGCTTTCGTATAATCTCCCACTTGTTACAAAATACATCATGACACTTTCCATGATCGGTATTGTCACTTCGGCACTGCTTTCTGTGGTCATCTTACCCCCACGGCCACCGGAGTACGGGAGATGGAAATACGTGGTTATTGTGCTTCAGTGGCCGCTGATGTTCCTTACAATTATTATATTTGGCTCATTACCGGGACTTGATGCGCAGACGCGCCTCATGATCGGAAAGTATATGGGATTCTGGGTGACGCCCAAGGGGCGTCCAACCCAGAATCCTCAAAAGGGGGTCGGGGAAAGGCGGTAGGATTTCCCCGTGTAGGAAAATATTAAAAACCGAGGGTTTTTAAAGAGCCCTTCTCCGCCGGTTGGCGGAGAAGGGTGACGCTTTGGGTACCCCAAAAGCTCGGAAATAAACGCGCAAGAACACAGCAAGCGGCTTGCATAATTACGAGAAAGAGGGTATACAGGCATTAACAGCACTTACACAATTTAAATAAGGAGGGCAGACATGAAAAGAATGATTGTAGCATTGGCAGTAATGATCTGCACGACAGTTCTTTTGATAAGCGAAAAAGCGTCGTCTGCCGTTCCGATAATAGATAGGTTCATAGGACAGGTGAGAGTACTAAAAGAGGTCAGGGGAGCGAGCGGCGAACACAAAGGAAGATTGTTCATTCTCTATCACGGCGATTCCGTAATAATGGAAAGAGATAACAAGACGGGGAAAGTGTGGATCATTGGCGTGTATCAGACTACCGCTAACGCCATAAACAAGGGCAAGGAGTGCGTCATTTCTTTTCAAAGAAAGGAGATCTCGCGTTCCGATACCGCGTTCGGCGTGCTAATAAACGGGAGAGCATTCCCGCAATGTTCAAAAAGCGCAAACTGAAAAGTTTGCGCTTTTTTATTTACCGTGATATCACCCCACAAAGGGCGGCAGAAAACTATGGTGCCTCCGGAGGCCCCGCTATCAGCGGGATTGCTGTTTGTTGCCAATCTCCGCCAACTGGCGGATCTTGGACAAACAGGGAAGATTCCCTTTTTTCGAATCCCAAATACAAAAATAAAACAACCCTCGATTTATCGGGGGTTGTTTTATTTTTGTGCCTCCGGAGGGATTCGAACCCCCAACGACGGTTTCGAAGACCGGCGTGATATCCATTTCACTACGGAGGCGTATCGAAGCAAGTTCTGACCCTAAAATCCAAAGCGTCGTGCAAGGATGTCGATTAGCGTCTCTTCTTCTTCCTTCTCAGTGATTGCGTTAGCAATCAAAAGAGCGCGGAGCTCTGTCGGGTTTACCTGTCCAAGCGGAATTATCGTTTTGGATGTAAAATTCGCTTTCTGTATCACAATCAGGTCTTTTGTAGGTGGTTCATACAAAACCCAGAAAGAAGTGATATCAGAGTACGAGATATGCTTGCGGTTTATGGTGATGCCACGCCCATCGACAACAATAGAAAGGATATCCGGTTTTTTGGTTGCGTACAAGTATATAATGAAGACGAAGAGGAGTATTGTGACTGCGCCAAACATATTTTTGAGAATGAGCAGGCTCGCAAATAAGCCAAGCGCAAAAATACCACCGACCAAAAACCACTGGAGGTCCTTGGGATTGTAGGGGAATTCCTCTGCTTCCCAGTGCATAGAGCCGGGCACGTGCGTTTGTGCTTGCGCCGTATTTGGCGCTATCGTGCGGAGATCTACAATATCGCTCTTTTCTTGTGTCATATATAAACTTCTTTTATTTTACACTGGAACATATAAAAGCGCCACGAGGGCGCTTTTATAATTTGTTATCAATAGTATGAACTCAAAACGTAAACCTATTTAGTCATCCATCCACCATCAACCACTAAAACTGCGCCATTCACAAAATCTGACTCATCAGACGCCAAGTACACCGCGGCCATGGCAATGTCATTTGGCTCACCTAAGCGAGGATACGGAGTTGATCCTTCAAGGAACTGTTTTGTAGCCGGGTCAGTAATCATATCTTCAGTCATTGCCGTCCTAATTACTCCAGGACAAATACAATTTACATTAATTTTCTTTTGCGCATATTCTAGGGCCATTTCTTTTGTTAAGGCAATGACACCGCCTTTTGAGGCACAATAAGCGCCGCTTTGAG
>JANLHQ010000091.1 GCA_024654415.1 Candidatus Azambacteria bacterium
ACTCTTTTAAAAGTGTTTCTAGGTCGGCAAATTTCGCACCGTATTCTTTTTCAAAATCAGCATTTGGCTTCGGATCATGGTATATAACCTTCATACCAAATCCCTTTACCGCGTGGTGCGCAACAAGCGAGCCAATTCGTCCAAGCCCAACAATACCAAGTGTTTTATTTGTAAGATCAGTACCCAGGAGAAGCATTGGCGCCCAACCCGTATATTTCCCTGCCTTGGTGAAAGAATCACTCTCAGGAATACGGTGCGCAAGTGCCAGCATAAGTGCAAAAGCATGCTCTGCAACGGTCTCTGTAAGTACTCCTGGGGTATTTGTGACGATCATCGCGTGGCGCTTTGCCGCCTCAAGATCGATATTATCAAAACCGACCGCATAATTAGCAAAAATCTTGCACTGCGAGCCAGCTGATGCAAGTACATCTTCATCGATTTTATCGGTAAGCAAACACAGCACGGCATCGTACGTTCCTTGAGTAAGGCGCGCTACAAGCTCGTCCTTTGTGAGGACGCCATCTTTTTCGCTTACTTCGACCGTATATCCTTTGCCTTTTAACAATTCAATCCCTCGTTCAGGGATTCTCCTCGTGACAAAAATTTTATGTTCCATGGTCTTGAGTATAGCATGCTCGCCAGGCAGATACAATATTTTATGCTCTTTCGATTCCCCCACTGTATGGTATGATTATACTATGACATCGTCACATAGGAAGTTTTATTTTTATTTTTTGGTCGCTATTTTCCTTATCGCGTCGCCCGCAGTAATCATATACTCGCAAGGATATTCACTCGATCTCAAGACATTTTCCCTAGTAAAAACGGGCGGAATCTTTGTTGCGACAACGCCAAAGGGGGTGCTGGTATATATAAATGGAAAACTTACCACCACAACTAGTGCGCTCCCCTTAACACAGGGAAAGCTTATCTCCCGACTGCTTCCCGATGATTACGCTGTAAAAATTGAAAAAGGTGCCTATCTTGGATGGGATAAGAAGTTGAAAGTGGAGCCACAACTCGTCACCGAGGTGCGCAATGTTTTTCTTATCCCCACAGAACGAACCGTGGAAACCATCGAGACAGGGGTAAGCGATGTAATTGTGTCAGATTCGAACGCATCAATCGCATATATTAAAGAAAATGGGATAGCGGTCCTCGATGTTGCGTCACCCAAGATTATTCCCCTTGCAGCTCAGGAGGATGAGCGAATTGGAAAAGTACGGTTTGGCGCTGATGAAGGGTATCTCGTGGTTGAAAGCCTTCAAAAGAATCAAAGTAGGAAATATCTCTTCCGTATAGGATCACAGGAGCGAATGGAGATTATGGAGGATGATATTGAGCGCTACGTTAAAATACGCCAATACAGCAAGGGAGAACCTAGAATAATCGCGCTATCTACCACAAATACACTCTACACAGTTGATCTTCGTGTGCCCCACGAAAAGGTTGTCGTTGCAACCAATATCGTAAATTTTGAGATGTTTGGAAATAAGGCGGTATATGCAACCACCGCTCCCACGATCCTGTACGAAAAGGATCTTATTTCTGGTAAAACTAACCAAATAATCGAAACCCCGCTCGAGTACTTTGATGCGAACTCACGGATTATTCGCTCTACCGCAGGGCATATCGCGATCATCGGCTCCGACAACACGCTCTATTTATATGATGGCGATCAACTTGAGTTTAAGCGCATTGCAGACAACGTTATTGGCGCTGTATTCTCAGACGATAATAAAAAGCTTGCCTGGCACAATAAAAACGAGCTGTATGTCTATTATTTAAAAGATGTACTTATTCAGCCAAAAAAGAAAGTCGGCGATATTGAGCTTATTACGCGACTTTCACGCCCCATTACCGGTATCACATGGTTTTCATATGACAACGAACACATATTTTTCATCGCGGAAAAAAAGATACGGTTTATCGAGCTTGATGGGCGCGATCATCGCAATGTCTATGACATAGCCGAGGCCGCGCAAGCACTTAAAATATCATACAATGGGTATGATGATTATCTTTATTTCCTCGACGGGACACTTCTTAAGAAAATATCTTTATTTAAGTTATAGGACCGCGACGAGCGATATACCTGGATTTAAAAAACACCGCGTATAAAGCGGTGTTTTTTAAAAAATATAGTAGTAAGACTATCGCTTTGACCATCGTGGCCCCTTGCGCGCCTTTTTGAGTCCAAACTTCTTTCGTTCCTTTTGACGTGGGTCTCGTTTAAGATATCCTGATCGTTTTAATCGTTTCTGAAAATCAGCATTGAATGCCACAAGTGCACGAGCAATACCATGGCGCACTGCCTCCGCCTGCGCATGGATGCCGCCTCCCTTTGTTATTGCAGTCACCATAAATCGCTCTGTGATCTTCATTTTGCGCATTGGACCATCAACGATTCTCTGTAGATCATCCTGTGGAAAATAGAGCTTATAATCTTTTGTATTTACAAACACACTACCTCCTTTTGTGAATAAGCGTACGCGCGCAGTTGCAGTCTTCCGACGCCCTACAGCCTCATAGTATCTCCCTGGCTTTGCGTCTTTCTCTTCGATCATTTTTTCAATATCGATGTCCACACCACCTTCCTCTTCTGATTTCACTGGTACTGGTGTAATTTCAACTTCCTCCTCCTTTTTTTCTTTAGGAGTTCGTTTCACGGCTATTTTTGTTGCGGTTTTGGTTGCGCTCATATTCGTTTATTTAATTTGTCCGCGATGCATAATAAGCCTCTTTATCATGGGAGCTCGTAGTTTATTTTTTGGAAGCATACCATATACCGCGAGTCGAAATACTGATCCGGGATTCTTTTCCATCATATTTCCAAGCACCGAAGTTTTGAATCCACCCGGATGGCCGGTATGATAATAATACTCTTTATTTTCTCTCTTTGTCCCTGTGATCTTTAGCGCATCGAGGTTACATACTACCACGATATCGCCCGCATCGATATGTCGCTCAAATGTCGCCTTATGCTTACCGCGCAACAATACCGCAACCGCAGATGCGAGTCTGCCGAGCGATTTTCCTGATGCATCAATTGTGTGCGTTTTTCTTTCCATATACGTATATTATACAAATTCAATCTGCGCCATTTTTGAACCATCTGATCTTCGTTGCCCAAGCTTTATCACGCGCGTATATCCTCCATCTCGCTCCGCGTACTTCACCGCAACCTCATCAAACAATTTCTTTGTCACGCTCTCTGCAAGTGTTCTCCGAATGAGACGTATCGCATTAATATCTTTCACCTTTGCTTTTGTAACCATCTTTTCAATACGTGGGCGCAATTCCTTAGCCTTCGCCTCGGTTGTTTTGATCTTTCCATTTATAATAAGCGCGGTAATCAACGCCTTGAGTAATGCCTTGCGTTGTCCTGCTTCCCTATGAAATTTTCTGGTTTTTTTTAAATGTTTCATATCCTACTCCTCTTTCAAATCCATATTGGACTTCTTAAGTGCTTTTTTAATATCAGTGATCATCTTCGCACCCATCCCTTCAAGCTCTAGAAGCTCTGCCTCTGTCTTTTGGGTAAGATCATCGATGGAAGTGATGCCCGCCGCTTCAAGCGCGTGCGTAGTGCGTGCAGGAAGGCCCAACTCGGCAATACCACCCGCAACCGGGACATCCTCTGCCACATGCTCTTTTACTTCTTCCTCGTCTTGCGCCGCCGTTTCATCAAATGATATAAGCTTCGCAAATTGATCAACTAAAATCCGCGCACCCTTCATGAATGCCTCCTCAGGATCAATAGTGCCATCGGTCTCAATAATAAAACGCAAACGATCATAGTCCGTGCGCTCACCAACACGCATATTCTCCACCTCATAATTGATCTTTCTGATTGGTGTAAAAATCGCATCAAGCGCCGCAGCACCAATCTCTGTTTTTTCACGCTTCTTTTCTTCAACAGGCACGTATCCAAATCCTTTTTCAATCGTTAATTCAACTTCAAACTCTGATTTCTTATCGGTGAGTGTCGCAATGTGCGCGGTAGGATCAACAACTTGGATCTGACTTGATCCTTTAATATCTGCCGCAGTAACCTCACGCTCTCCATGCACGCTTATGGTAACCACCTCTGGCTCGTTGGTGTGTTTGATGAATCGCAAGCGCTTAATGTTCAGCAATATCTGCACCACATCTTCCATTACACCTGAGATCGTTGAAAATTCATGCGATACCCCTTTAATCTTCACCATTGTTGTTGCCGCTCCTTCAAGAGAAGAAAGGAGTACTCGTCGCAACGCGTTACCGAGCGTCATGCCATATCCGGGATAAAGCCCTTCGATCTCGATAACAGCTCGAAAGCCATCTTTCGTCACTACATGAGGTTTTTCTGGCAATGTAATTGGCATGTTTTCAAAAAATCAGCTCAGAGTCACACCTCCTCACCGAAGTTATTAATAGTATTATCGTGAATAAAGCTCCGTAATTAATTGCAAATTGAACGGCACATCAAGCTCGTCCATTGCTGGTACATGCGCCATCTCTCCCTTCAGGCTTTCCGCATCCATCGCGAGCCATTTTGGCGGCTCATATTTCTTCAGCACCGTCTTAATATCCAAAAAGATTTTTTTTGAAACTGATCCCGGGCGAATCGTAATAACATCTCCCTTTGTAATCTGATATGAAGGAATATCAACTCTTCGTCCGTTCACCATGAGATGCCCATGACCAACCATTTGCCGCGCCTGGCTTCGCGATGCGGCAAACCCAAGTCGAAAAGCAATATTATCGAGACGAGTTTCCAGGAGTATTGCAAGCATGTTCAGTGTGTTCCCTGTCTTTTTTGATGACGCTTCATAGTACTTCCTAAACTGGCGCTCTTGAATGCCATAGCTTCGCTTTACTTTCTGCTTTTCTGCAAGCTGAGTTCCATATTCAGAGCCTCCCCTCTTTTTTCGCTTTGCACCATGAATTCCAGGAGGACCCGGACGCCGAGTAACCGCGCATTTTGCCGTAGCGCAACGCTCACCTTTTAGAAAAAGCTTTTCTCCCGCACGTCTACATTTTCTGCATTTTGGTTCCATAAATATATCGATGTGTTAGACGCGTCTAACTTTTGGCGGCCTACACCCATTGTGAGGAATCGGCGTCACATCAGTAATAGAAATAACATTAAAATTCCCCGCGAGCGCACGAACTGCTGATTCTCGTCCTGATCCGATTCCTTTCACGAAGATTGCAATATCCTGAAGTCCTGTTTTTTTGATTTTTTCCACAAGTGTTGAAACTATTTGTGTTGCCGCATACGGCGTTGCCTTCTTTGCACCCTTAAAACCTAACGAGCCCGCTGTTGACCATGCGAGCACATTACCAAAATCATCTGCGATGGTAATGATTGTATTATTATATGTCGCCTGAATATGTGCTTGCCCCGCCTTTATAATTCTTTTTGCGGCTGCAACAGTCGGCGCCTTTTTTGCCGAGGATTCTTGTTCCTCGGTCTCTTTCATCAATTGCTCTTCATTTTGTTTTAATACTTTCTTCTTTCCCATGATAGTAAATACGTTTTCTATTATTTCTTCTCAACTGCTCGTCGTCCCGAACCAGCGGTCTTCCTTACATTGCCACGGCGCGTTCGTGAATTTGTCTTTGTACGCTGTCCATGTACTGGAAGTCCCTTTATATGACGGATCCCACGATAACTCTTAATATCCTTCAATCGTTTGATGTGTAACATGATCTCTCGCTTCAGATCTCCTTCGGTTTTGTAGTTTTTTTCGATCGCATCCTTTAATCGGTTCGTTTCATCAGCGGTAAGCTCGTGGGCGCGCTTTTCTGGATCGATCTTGGTTTCCGTAAGCATGCGACGTGCCCGCGTAGGGCCGATACCGTAGATGTATGTAAGAGCTACCTCCATCCGTTTTTTATCAGGAATATTGACACCGACGATTCTTGGCATATTATTTTTGACGTTGTTTATGCTTCGGATTAGCGCAAATGACATGCACCCGTCCGTTTCTTCGAACTGACTTACATTTTGCGCAAATTTTCTTTACCGATGCTCTTACTTTCATAAATATTATTTTGTCCGTAATACTATCCGCCCCTTTGTCTGATCGTATGGGCTTAATTCAACCGTCACCCTATCCCCTGGAACAACCTTAATATGGTGAAGCCGCATTTTACCAGATAAATGAGCAAGCACAAGAGCTTCGTCTTGAAGCTCTACCCGAAACAATCCGTTGGATAAATTCTCTTGGACTATTCCGTCTCGGCGAATTCTCTCTTGTGGCATAAATATTAGTTATTTCTAACAAATCGGCGAACATTAGTCAACCCCCCACGCTTTTACGCGTAGGAATAGCTATTAAAATCCTCGCTCTCTACGACCCCACAACGGTAATTGTAATGCGTTTTGGGTTGCTCGGGGCAAGTGATATCCAAAATGGCCAAAACGTCGCCTCAGCGCTTTCTATCGCATCATTCGCGCTTAATATCTTCTGGATATCAACCTCTCCTTTTCCAGCAAGCATCTCCTTTATTTGTTGTCCATCAATTGCTCCCTCTACCAACTCACTTGCTTTCACGGTAAAGCTCAATGTTTCCCGATTAGGACCAAACGCCTCCCGCTCATAGGTAATAACACGCGTCCCCGGTAATGCCTTTCGCGCATCCAATAATTTCTTCGAAAGATGATATTCAGCAAGTGCCGCGATATCATTCTCAGAGAATGCAAACACATCATACGTAACCTTTATGTGAGCGATAAATTTCCCATCTGCATCAGGTTGGTTTGCGGAAAACTCCGGCGTCCTTTGTGTGGCTGACCCTTCAAGCACAACAAACCCTTTTGGTATATTTGCCTCAACATATCCTTTTGTTTCTTCTGTGAGTTTACTCTGAAGCGCCGTTTTTGCCCGCGCGATATCATCCGCCGTCGCGACATATCCCTCCCCAGAACCACCGCCCGTCATTGCCGATGATGACTTCGCTGAAAATGAAGCAAACTTTGATGACCCTTCAAACCCAGGGATTACAAACGAAGAGGAACCAATATTATATGCCGCACCTGCTTCATCTGCGATTACCGTAGTTTCCACAGTTCCTGCGGCGGTTACTGTTCCTCCCTGCACCGTCGCCCCTGGAACAGTGACCGCACCTTTTAATCGGAATATTTTCCCATCTGGTGATCGAAGTCGCGTATTCTTTACCAGTGGCTGAGCACTTGAACTAAATTCATTATACAGCGTCACCATTCCTTCTGCCTTCGTCGCTGTGTCCTGCTTTGCTGATGCAATATACTCCCCATTTACTTCTTTTTCGATTGTGATGATCTGTCCTGGTACCTTTGACTTATCCACATCGAGCACTGATGTTTTACTGTCTGCTATCGCCTGGAAATCAAACCGTAAAGATTCCTTCATTGGAATAACCGTCACTGACAATCGAGGAGACAGTATAAAGAACGCGGCGCCTGCAAGTATCGCTGCAGTCGTAAACGATATGATTACAAATTTTGTGGTGAGCAGTGACTTTCCACGCATCACGCGCTCCGGAGAAGAAGGAGTGGTATTATAGGTGACATCCGCACTCCGTTCTTTTTCGGGGTGATTATACCGCACCTCTTCATCATGGTCGCGCGGTGGACTCATAAGCACCTCGTCGTATGAGGAAGGAATGCGAATATTCTCGTCACGTATGACGCGTACCGGTATTGATTCCTCCTGCTCTTGCTCGCTGTGCTGCTCGGTCGGCGCAACAATGGGGTTTGAGCTCACCTCATCTTGTCGCTCTAGCTCCGTAGCATTTTCTGCGATGATATCAAATGAAACATTACGTGCCATCTCAAGAACTGTAGGGTTCTGAGAAATAATCACAATGCGCTTCTCAAGCACAGTCGCCTCCCTCGCAAGAAGCTTCATGTTTACCGCATCCATAAAAAGCTCAGGATATTCATCGGCGGCAAGATACAGCGTATCGCCTTCCGTATTCTCAAGTCGGTCAATAAGATACGCGATGTTTTCCTCCGGATGAATATAGAGTATTTTTTTCATGGGTATAACTATTATAACGTCTCTGCAATTATTAAATCGAATGCGCTCTTAAAAATATCATGTTCGGGTGCGTGCCATACATGTATCGTGGCATTGCGCTCTATGGGGAGTGGTGTAAGCCACTCTGTAGCGCGAAACGCCTCATCTACTTGTGGCAAATCCTCTGACGAAACCACCCAAATATTCCCTGGCAATAAACTCGTACGGTCAAGCATAGGAACGACTGCTGAGACCTCTGTAATTAATGCTTTTCCCGCTGTGCTACAAACATCCTCTACCTGCTTGTTCACATGTGCCTCAAGCGTCTTATTTGCGAATGCGCGCATGATCTCTTTTGCCTCTTCGTGTCCGACAGAAAAAGTTTTTTTGATTGCTTCGACTATTGTACCATATCCACTACTCGTGACACCACTACCCACTACCGCACCATTCCTCACCAGTACTATGCTTATCTCACACTCAAACACACATACCACTATTGCGTTCTTGTCTGTATTTCCTAAAAATTTCACATACTTTGCCGCCGCATAGCGCATATCAAAAAACCCGCTCACTGATAATCCAGCTTCTGCGGCAACGTGAGATAGGCTCTGCGCAAGCGTATCGGCACATGCGACGCGCACGACATCTATAAGAACCTCTTCTCCATTTAGCCCCACTGGATCAGTAACGGCAAATCCGTCAATATGAAACCGCTCTGCAATCCTTCGGGATGTCTCCCCTTCTTTCTCTTTTGCATGAATGCCAATAAGGGTGGCGAGCTCTTCTGTGGATATCTTTTTTTCCTTTGTCGCGCGGATCTCCTTCCCATGAAAAGATGAAAACAGCCCCACCCCTCCGCCGAGTGCAAATACCACATTGCGCGCCGCGCCCCCTTCCACAGTGGGTAAAGCCACGAGTGCCTTTCTACAACTAAGCGCTATCCGCTCTACATCAAGTATGCCCCCTGAAATTGCCTCCCCTTCCTGTGGTTCTGTCGCGGTTGCAGTAACAACTACATTTCCTTTTTCACGCCTTACAGAGGAAACAGTAATTTTATCGGTATACACACCAACAATAATTACAGCTGAACCTTCCTTTAAAACGGATCCGGGTGACAAGAATTCCATATAGTTATTTAATAGTGGCACGAATGCGCCGCACGCCAGCAGATGATGCCTCCTCCTTAATAATTCTGAATTTGCCAATCTCTTTCGTATTAACAACATGAGGTCCCCCACACAACTCATGTGAAACAGTGTTTTCCTTATTCCCGATAGAATACACCTGAACTGTGTTTCCGTATTTTTCCTTATTAAACATAAGTGCTCCTGATTTTTCCGCATCATCAATTGCCATTTCCTTATTCGTAACCGGTAGTGCTTCCGTGATGTGGTGATTTACAATATCTTCCACTCTTTTTTTCTCTTCATCTGTCATTTTCTGGGTGTGGATAAAGTCAAAACGCAGCCGTTCGGCGGTGATGTCGGATCCACGCTGACGAACATGATCGCCGAGCACCTCTCGAAGTGCCGCCTGCAGTAAGTGCGTTGCGGTATGCAGGCGAGTTACTGTAGCAAGCTCTATATCATCAGCTGCTTTCAATTCGCCGGTCTGTAGCGTCAT
The DNA here is from genome assembly GCA_024654415.1 of Candidatus Azambacteria bacterium. Classification (GTDB taxonomy): domain Bacteria; phylum Patescibacteriota; class Minisyncoccia; order GWC2-36-17; family WO2-46-25; genus MEYI01. The sequence goes on from JANLHQ010000091.1 coordinate 9,618, forward strand.
ACCATGTCCGCCAAATTTTTTCTCTGCTCCTGCGCGAGATACTTCTTGATGCTTTTTATATTCTTCCCAGAACCCCTTTTCATCAATCGTAATACCTGCGTCTGTAGCGAGGTCCATCATGAGCTCAAGACGAAACCCGTCCGTCTGCTGAAGATTAAATGCATCACTGCCTTGTATTATTTTTGTCGTTTTTAGCGCGCTCTCAACTAATGTATAGAATTTTTTCATCCCCCGCTCAAACGCCTTGTCGAATAAGCTATACTCAGCTGCAAATGCCGTAATAATATATTCTATCGGTACGTGTAGATATTGCTCCTTATAATATCTATAGATTATTTCGATTGGCGCACAATAAAAATCATCGGGTAATTTTAATATTTTTGCATGCGTTATAGCCCGCCGCACCAGATTGCGCAAAATATATCCTCGCTCAGCGTTTGACGGAAGAATACCCTCAGAGATCAAAAAAACCGCGGCTCGAAGATGATCGGCAATGATACGATACCGCCGCGCTTCCTGTGTGTATGGAGTGTCCTTGTTTTCAAATGAGGCAATAATGGCGGAAAAGATATCTATCTCAAATACCGTTTCTTTTCCTTGGAGCACCATCGCAATTCGCTCAAGCCCCATACCAGTATCAACGTTTTTATGTGCAAGCGGTGCGTATGCATACCCGCCACTTCCATCCTCTTTCTTTTCGTATTCCATGAATACGTTATTCCAAATTTCTACATACCTACCACAGTCACAATTAACATGGCATGTATCACCAAACACAGTATCATGCGCTTTCCCGGTATCATAAAATATCTCCGTATCCGGACCGCACGGCCCCTCTCCCGGTAATTCCCACCAATTTTTCTTTTTCGGGTACATTGCAATGCGCCCATTTTCTACGCTTGCATCCATGCCGGCAGTTGCAAATGCTTCTTTCCAACACTGTATGGACTCGTCGTCTTGGGGAGCTCCAAGTGTAGCATCGCCCTCAAATACCGTTACATATATCTTTTGTGGATCAATACCAAACCATTCTTTGGAAGTAAGGAGCTCAAAGCTCCATGCAATAGACTCTTTTTTAAAATAGTCGCCAAGGGACCAATTCCCGATCATTTCAAAAAAAGTAAGGTGACGATTATCCCCCACTTCTAGAATATCATCGGTACGGAGACATTTTTGTGCATCAACAAGACGCGCACCCTGAGGATGCTTTTTACCCATAAGATAGGGTACTAACGGCTGCATTCCTGCAGTGATGAATAAAACCGTCTTATCTTCAGGGATAAGTGAAGCAGACGGAATGATCGTATGCCCCTGCTTTTTGAAAAACTCAAGAAATTTTTGTCGGGTTTCAAGTGCTGTCATATTCGCGCATTCTAGCAGAAACGCAGGCAAAAAAAAAGATGGCCCCCTGATTATTCAGAAAGCCATCTATGCGACATATTCTATATAGTTACTATGGTCGCCTTTTTGGGCGCCCTCTCCTTGTCCTCCACGCCGACGGAAAGAAAGTTAAGGACAAGATTACGCATTGCATCGTTAAAGGTATCCCCCTTACCAGTACTATACACCACCTCACCATCTGAGATATGTATGAATACGCGCGGCATGAAAGTAAACTCGACTACCTCAATCCATGACGTCTGAGGCACTCTTCCGTCGTCATTAGAAATCACGACCATCGCGACGAAGCTCGCATCAAGCTCAACTCTCTCATCAGAGAAACTCCCAATCTCCGAGCCGGCATGCATACACACCTTTTTATGCAGTTGCGTAAAATCAAAACACTGGATCGCGGAGCGTTCCACGCTCAACGGATACGGAGAGTCATCTTCGTTTGCATGCTCCATAGGATCCATGGAAGTCCCATTTGTAATATATGGCACAAAGAAAAGAACGGTGACCAAGGCAAAACAGAACAGTGACGTCCTGAACTCTGGAGTTAGAAAACTCCACCATCTATTTTCTTTCATACGTCTCCTCCTTTTGTGTAAGGGTTATATGCTTATATTGTAAAGAGCTTGTTTTTATATTGTCATATTCACTATAAGAGTCAAGTTAAAACGCCGAGGATATTATTATATCCTCGGCGTTTTTTTGGTATCTTTCTTTTACTACTCAAGGAACAGTGATGTTAGGTGCGCAACCACTGCGTAATCTGACAAGATTTTCGCAAGCTCTGCGGGTGTGAACGGGCGCTTGAGTTTTGCGATCTTGCGGAAATAATCTTTATCAATCGCGCAGTTCTCATCACCTCCTATCCAGAGTCTGGATGACTCACTGTCAATCACGTCGCCGATACGAATGACGCCATCCTTGTCATATCCGAACTCCTTCTTCATATCAACAAGTCTGACGCCAAGAGCTGCAAAAGCATCTCTGAAAATGATGAAGCTCTCTATCGCGAGCTCCTCGATCTTGTCCAGGTCGCCGATATGTTTCGGCAACAATGGATTCTCTTTCCAGGACACCGCCCCCATCTTCGCATTTTCATGTTCCGCCGGAATGCCCGCATTATACAGGGAGAACCGCTCTCTCTCATGATCCCATATCATCAGTGGATCATGATTTGTGTCGTCTTTGTAAAAAAACTCAACAATGGGACGAGCATACGGCTTCCCTTTGGTCTCATGTGGATACCTCTTGTTACGCGATCCATAGGAACAGTCTCGGATAACGACCTCAATCGGCATCATCCTGAGCCGCACGGCGCGAAACGTGTTTGCATCGACCTGCTCTAAAAAATGCGTGGGTATATGCTTTGCATTGAGCAGACGGAAGCAATTCACAGCGATGGTTGTAGCAAGGACATCCTTGCCTTCCATGTCGATTCTTGAGTCGCCATCTCCTGCAGTGATGGCTTTTTTGCTTCTCACAAGCGCTTCTGTTGCGTTATCGAGCTCAGCAAGGATGTCCTTGGTTTTTCCTGAAGCGATCACCTCTTTAATGCTTTCCATTTTCGCGTACCCTCCTCAGCTAAGAGTTATGTTTAGTTTCGATGCCCAAGCCTCCGCAACCCTCACCGCCTTTTGTGCTGCGATGCCAGTATATAAACGCTCTGGCATCGTAAAGACCCTCCTTTGATCTTTTGTCATCTCCGCGAAATACGGCTTGAGCTCCTCATCTTGCTGTGCGAGCTCCTCCAGCGGCCTTCCTTGCTCGCGTGCGCGCATGGAAAGCTCTCTCACTTTTTCGTGTGCGTCGGGATGCCCAAGCGCCGCGAGCGTAAGATACAGCGGCTCTGCCACGATAAGCCCTCGCTGAAATTCGAGATTGCGTGAAATGCTTTCGCGACACACAACCAATTTTTTCATTGCTCGATTCAATCGCCGCGCCATATACACGACGTAGTTGATAATCTCCGGATACGTGCGCGCTGATGCAGACCCGGTAAGATCACGCTGATGCTCGCTTACCTGATCAAGTACAACAGTGACCATATGTCCTTGCACAATCTTGTACATACTTTCGATGTTCTCGAACGTTATGGGGTTTTGCTTGTGCGCCATTGTTGATGACCCCACCTGTCCGTCGCTCATTCCTTCAGCTACTTCAGCAATCTCGGTACGCTGAAGATTGCGCATATCGCGCGCGACGTTCGCCATCACACCAGCTGCCATTGCAGCCTCCTGCATGAGCCGTATTATGGGCTCTGGGGGTGCAATCTGCGTCGAACACAGCGCAGGAGAGATGCCGAGCTCTTTAAGAATATCCTCCTCAAAAAGCTCGGGGTTTTCGAAAAAGAGTGTTGAGGCGTTATACGCCCCTACCGCACCGGAAAACTTACCTCGAAGCTCTGTGGCGCGCTCACGCAACTGCACAATGCACCCGCCGAGACGATTCACATAGCTTGCTATAGAGAATCCAAACGTAATCGGTACCGCGTGCTGACCATGCGTTCTCCCAATCTGCGTTGTGTCCGCCTCTCTGAGCGCAAGTTTGATGAGCGTCTCTTCAAGTGCAAGGAGCTCTGGAATAACAACATCCTGCATAGTGTCGCGATAGCTCAGTGCTCTCGCGGTATCTATGATGTCGTACGATGTAGCGGTGCAATGGACGAATCGCTTTGCTTCGTCGCTCAACCTCTTTTGAATACAATTCACGACCGCACGGACATCGTGTTTGGTGCGAACTTCTTCTGCGGCTACCTCATCCATGCCAACCTGCTCACACGCTTGCACAACTTCTTCTACGATGTTCTGCGCACACAGGCCCCGGTTATGGAGCACCTTCACTAAGGCAATCTCAACCATGCATAAATATCCGAGAAACGCCTCAGATGAAAGCCTATCTGCAACTTCCTGCACATAATAACGGTGATCCGCTGGAGAGATGCTCTCGTGTACTCCCCTCACCTGCCCTCTTTGCTCTCGCGCGCTCCTCTTCTTGGCAAATTCCTGCATATACCCTCCTTTTGTAGTTGTTGACTATGTAATTTTTAAATAACAACGCCACGAGTTTGTGGAATTCACCGATTGTGAATTCCTGTCGCAATACTATGAGAATTACGCAAAAAGTCAACCCCTTTGCTATATAATGGCACTAAAAAATTACACTATCACTCCTCCACCGATAACTACATTTCTTTTATAAAACACAATAGACTGCCCGGGTGCTACTGCGCGCTGGGGCCTGTGAGATACAACGTGAGTGTTTCTTCCTTTCTTCACGATCTTACACGCCTCAAGCGGTTGGCGATATCGAATCCGCGCTTTACACGCGACAGGGAATTTCGGCGCCTTACCAGACACCCAGTTACATCCTATGACATCCATTTCTTTCTTATATAACTCCGCGTCACCCACGCCTTCGCTAACATATAAAATGTTTTTTTTCATGTCCTTTCCCGCTACATAATACGGCGTGCCGCCGCCGGGCGAACCGATACCGTGTCGCTGACCGATAGTATAAAACATCGCTCCTTCGTGCTCGCCAACTGTCTTTCCACTTGTTGTGATGATTTTTCCTTTTTTAGGCTTGATCATGCTTTTGAGAAAATCATGTACATTCACTTCACCGACAAAACACAACCCTTGGCTATCCTTTTTTTCAGCTGTCGGCAACCCGAACGTACGCGCCATCTCCCGTACCTTGCCTTTCGTATACTCGCCAACTGGCATAAGGGTATGCATAAGTTGTTTTTGCGTAAGTGTCCACAAAAAATAGCTTTGATCTTTCTGTGCGTCTTTCCCCGTGCACAGCCGTGCAATACCTGCGCGGCGCGTCACACGCGCATGATGTCCTGTTGCTACAAAATCGGCGCCGAGCTTTCTTGCTTTGTCAAAAAATACGCCAAACTTTATTTCTTTATTACACATCACATCGGGGTTCGGTGTAATGCCCGCACGATATGCCTTTACCATATATTCAACCACTTTTGTGCGATATTCTTTTTCAAAATCAAATGTATAAAAAGGAATGTCCAGGGCCGCCGCGACGCGTCGTGCATCTTCTTGGTCTGTTATCCATGGGCACATCGTTTTATCTTTAAAAAAACGGTTATCTGACCATCCTTTAATAAATACACCAACTACGTCATATCCTTGTTTTTTAAGCAATGCCGCAGCCACAGACGAGTCCACGCCTCCAGACATGCCGACGAAGACCCTTCGACCGCGTTCAAGGCCTATTTTTTTCTTCTTTTTTTGTCTGATCTTCTTCATATACGATATAGTCATACCATAAAATGTTGACTAAAGGAATATAGTGTGCTAATTTCACAACTTCACAGGGAGTCGTTCTTCGAAAATAAAATAAATATAAAGGAGGTATCCGGCACTATTTCTTCGTTTTTTTTACATGCAGGGCGCAATAATGCGCAAACCATACTAGGAGAAAAGAAAAGATGAGAAAGATACCGTCGTACCCGTTGTTTTTATTACTGTTTTTATTCATACTCGCTCCGATGGGTGCGTTCGCCGCATCCGTAGGAAGCCCCGAGACGCTCGGCGGATTCGGAAAGGTCGCTGTTGGCCTCGAATACGACAGCTTGAGTCAGCCGCTCAAACTCACGAGCGGTAGTATCACGCGCGACGTGTTCAGGGAGGACTTCACTGCCAGCAACATGGACATGAAAACACGGACCACCTACCTGGTCGGCACAGTCGGGATATTACCCACCATGGACGCGTTCTTTGCGCTTGGTATCAATAGGGCTAAGATCGGGCTTAGTGCAGACTACATAGGCGGGGCATCGGACGACATCTCCGTCACGGACAACTCTAACCTTGCCTATAAGCTTGGAGTGAAGGGAAGGATCATGGAAGTTTCCGGTATTAATCTCAACGGTATGCTCCAGTACGCTGCCTTTAAGATGAACGGCCGCTTTTCCGTGAACGGCATGGATCTCGACGCATTCTATGACCGCGATGCGACATACAGTACCAAGACACATGTCCGCGAGTGGCAGGCGGCACTGACTGCCAGCAAGCAGATGGGACGCTTCAGCCCTTACCTCGGCGCAACATGGCGTAGGACATCGGTGAGTAATACCACCGCTATCCAGGTCACAGATGTGGAGGGTTCATATGAGGTCTTCTTCAACGCAAAGGCGAAAGAGGACCACGCGCTTGACGCCGTCATCGGCACGGGCGTTATGATCACAGAGCATCTTGGGGCCGGTGTGGAATATCAGCCCCAAAACAAAGAAGGCGCCATCTCCGCAAGCTACGCATTCTAAGCGGAGCACACAATTTAAAATTAAAGCCCCCATCATTCGATGGGGGCTTTCTTCTTTTTCTGCGGGAAATCTATATCACGCCGTAATACTTTAAGACCAAGACAGTGATAATTGTCACTGCAAAAACCACTGTCCAGGGGTAGAGGACCTTTCTCGCGCCCACCTCTTCTCCTTGTATGATCTTTTCTGTTTCTTTAAAGTGCTTCTCAAATTTTTTTGTACTCATCTTTTCCTCCCTCTTGAACTATTTTTTTTGAAGTTTTTATAGTACGCCATGTTGTGCAATTGTCAATATAAAAAGAAGCGGGTGGTCTTGTGACCACCCGCTGTTTTCCCCGGATTACCCAGGGAGGATCATGAGCGACAGGGTGAACCCCATCGCTCCTACCAGAAAAAAGAACTGCAGAGCCCAGTGGGGCTCTTTTGCCACTTTGACTGGGGTGTTCCCCAGCCTCTTCATGTTGGCCATTTGCCTCCTTTTTTTCAACTTTTAGTAACACAGATATTATACACCTTTCTACCATTCTGTCAAGTACTTACATCGGGCGGAAAATAAGGGTAGAATAGCCATATTATGGCCATGGAATCACTATCGTTTGAAAAATTTGAGCTTAGCGAAAAAGGGTGGGAATTTAAAAAAAAATATCGTGCTATTCTTGAAAAAGACCCTGCTGGCGTATCAGACAGGATTGCTGAATTTGTAAGAGGCACATTATGGAATGGTCATTCCCCTGCTGAATTACACAACTATGAGGCATATTGTATTATCGTTAGCAGTACTCCTATTGCGCAACCGGAACATTTTGATCTTGAAGATGAGAGCTCAATAGATGGCAAAGGATTGATTGAGCAATTTATTGAATCATTGGAAGAAGAAACAAAATAGCATATACTACTACTATCATGCATATAAAAACCGTGTTCATACTATTAATCCTTGGATGCTTCGTGGGGATCACGATGCTTAGCTCATTTGCGATGGGCCATGGAGCAGACCATATGCACGTTGGATGCCTCGCTTCAACGGTTGCTGGAGGTGCGCCGTGCCCGAATAGCGACATACTTGCTATCGCGGAATTTTATGTAGGCGCAGTAAAAAGCTTTTCATTAGCTACGCTGTCGAGCTCACTCATTGCCTCTCTCGCGCTATTATTCTTTTTCCTTCTTTCCCTCCATATCGCGTGGAAAGTGCGGGTGGGATCTTTCTCGTCCTACCAGCGCTCTCTTTCATCATTTTTAGTCGAAAAAATATCTCTTTCTGCAACGCCATTCTTACGCTGGCTTGCGCTGCATGAAAATAGCCCCTCATTTACCTAACGCACTCGAACTGTTGCGCCCTTTCCGTGGCACATAGTCGAGCGCGCCCCCCGTCCCTTTCATAAGGGATTTTTATTCGTTATCATTAACAAATATATGAAAAATAAAGCGCAAGGTATTATTTTTGGAGTCGTCGCGACAGTGGCTGTTGCTGGCATCATCTTCTTTATATGGAGCACATCTCAAAGAAGTGAAACGGTAGCACCGAACGAGTGGAGCGGAAGCGCGCTTACCGCCCAAGAGCAATTTGTTGATTTTGGTACTATTTCAATGACAGCAGGCAAGGTGCGTAATTCTTTTGCAGTACGAAACGATGGTACGGAGCCCGTTGCAATCACAAAAATCGTTACATCTTGTATGTGTACAGAGGCAACTCTTACAGCAGGTGGCAAGAGCTTTGGCCCATTTGGAATGGCGGGGCATGGAGCATTGCGGAGTATACGCCAAGAAGTTATGCCGGGAGAGACAGTTGAGCTGGAGGCGGAGTTCGATCCTGCCGCACATGGCCCCTCGGGTACGGGGAAAATACGACGCGTCGTATATGTAGAAACGAATTCTCAGACAAACCCAAAACTGGAGTTCTCATTTGAAGCAAACGTTACAAAATAATCATATGGATAAAAATACAAAACTTACCATTATTATTGTTGCCGCAATTCTTCTTGCGCTTGCCGTGTTCGGTGTTATCGCAACAGACATGAAAGACCGACTTGGAAGAATTGAACGGCAACTTGAGCATCTCGATGAAGAGGTAGATGAGGTGGGGGTAAACGTGAAACGCCTCACCGGGAAGATCACTGCACCGCAAGACGTATCTATAGAAAAACAAGGGCAGTTGCCTCGCGCAGAGCTCGATGTGCGGGAATATGACTTCGGGAAGATTACAAAAATCGCCGGCATCGTGAACACAAAATTCACCATACGCAACACGGGTGAAAGTGCGCTCACAATCGGGGAAATGCTGACGTCATGCAGTTGCACCTCAGCAACAACGGACAAAATAAGCGTGCCTGCGGGCGAAAGCGCCAGCATCACCGTTGCCTTTGATCCAAACTTCCACGAAGAGCCGCAGGGACGTTTTTTTCGCTCGGTGTTCATCCCTACGAACGATCCTGCAAATCAAGAGATCGAGCTAAAGATTTATGTTGAAATAATTAACTAAACACTAAAACACCATGGAAATCCAGAACGAACACAATACACCAGAGGAAATAACAATACCTCCTACAGACCATATTCTTTCAAGCACTGAATCACACCAAGAGCTCTTACTGGAGGGTAAAAAGACCACATTCTGGAAATGGGTCGCTATTGGATTTATTTTCGTCTTTGCAATGAATCTGTTGTTTGAGATCTCTATCACGATACGACCACGTTTTTATTCCTCCACGCCACGAGTTACCACTGACTATGAGACACCTGCCGAACAGCAAACCGAGGCGACACTTACTGCATCAGTACTCCCGGCTGCGGGTGTTACGCTTCCGGTGCGCTGGGGCGACCTTGGCAAACAAATGGTGGATGCAGGCGTAATTGATGGCGCAAAATTTGAAGCAACCTATGCACAACGTGGGGGGCTCGATGAAAATGCAAAACAACTACTCTACGGAGCACAAAATGGCGCGCTCGTGATCACCGAACAAAATTCCGGGATCTTACTCAACCTTCTGTGGGCACTCGGGCTTGGTAATAAAAATGAAATTCTGGAAAAAGGACCTATGACAGATAAGCAGTATGGTGGCGCGGATAAGTTTGCATCAACTGGCGGATGGACGCTCGCAAAAGGCAACGTGATGAACCACTACAGCATGCATGCATTTATGACTCTTACGTCAGACCAACAAGCACTCGTAGCGCGCGTATCTCAGAACATCTATCGTCCGTGTTGCGGGAACTCTGTCTATTTCCCCGACTGCAATCACGGCATGGCGATGCTTGGCCTCCTTGAGTTGATGGCATCCCAAGGCGCTTCAGAGCAGCAAATGTATAAAACTGCGCTTGCGGTAAACGCATACTGGTTCCCTGACACCTACACTGCTATTGCAAAATATTTCGCAAAACGCGGCGTCGCGTGGGCAAACATTGACCCTAAAGAAGCGCTTGGCGCGGCATATTCAAGCGCGCAGGGCTATCGCCAGATCCTTACTGAAGTTGAACCATCCACGCCAAAAGGTGGTGGCGGATGCGGAGTATAATAGATCAAATACTCATCCCCTCCTTCGCGTCGCACAACATACAGTGTCGCGAAGGATAGGGTTTGAATAAATTTTAACCACCGTATCAAATGTACACCAATGGAACATGAACCGTTCGAGAAAAATATATCGCTCACACAACAAAGAAGTGGGCGCATACTTGTAATCGCCATTCTTATTGCTGGGGTGATGATCAGTGGGGCAATTTATTTCGCAGGAAAATCAGAAAAGCCAAATGCCGCACAACAAACGACGCCTTCATTCGGAGGAGAGTCGCTAGAAAATATAAAACCCGTAGGGAGTGCTGATCATATTCGGGGCAACCCAAATGCGCCAATCAAAATAGTGGAATTTTCTGATCCCGAGTGTCCATTCTGCAAACGCTTCCATATAACTATGCAGCAAATAATGCGTGAATACGGCGCGAGCGGGCAAGTTGCCTGGATATATCGACAATTCCCTATAGATCAAATTCATTCGCTGGCTCGCAAGGAAACAGAGGCAACCGAGTGCGCAGGAGGGATTGGCGGTAATGATACGTTCTGGGAGTACTTAGATCGCTTACTTGAAATAACCCCATCAAACAATAATCTTGACCCTCAAGAACTACTGCGGATCGCAGACTATGTGCGTATAGATCGTGGTCAGTTTGAAGAATGCCTTCAGCGCGGAAACTATGCCCAACACATACAAGATGATGTGGATGATGCAATACGCTCAGGAGGAACCGGCACCCCTTATAGCATCGTCATAGCAAAAAATGGCAAAAAATTCGTGATCAATGGAGCTCAGCCATACTCGGTAGTAAAAGCCATACTTGACGTAGCGCTTCAAGAAAAATAAACATGCACGACACGCGCAAACAAAGCAAGATAGAAGTTATGATAACCGCAATGAAAGAGGTGTTTCACCATAACGCCCACATTCTTCTTGCCGCGGGAGCGAGTAGCGCAATACTTCTTCTTGTGTTGTGGCTGCCCCACAGCACGCTCATAGCTCAAATAGCCCGTGATACGCACATCCCTACAATCACAAAGGTAAAAATTCCACTACTTCTCCTTGGGGGTATCCGTACAAACTTTAGTTATTTTTCTGCGTCTTATACCATAGCAATTTCTATTCTCTTTGGTATGAATCTCGCGATGATCACATATCTTTTCAGAAAAAGAAAACCGGTGATCCAGCAGGGTGGCATAGCTGTAGGATTTGGAGGCATGGTAAGTGGCGTATTAGGCGTTGGCTGTGCCGCGTGTGGATCGCTCGTGCTTACCAGTATTCTTTCGGTAGCGGGTGCTTCAAGCGTACTGGTATTTCTCCCCCTTCAAGGATCAGAGTTAGGAATTATAAGTATCGTGCTCCTTATAGTCTCGCTTTTTTTCGTATCTCGAGAAATAATCACCCCATTACAATGTAAAATAGACGCACCCTTATGAAAAACAAAATAATTATTCTTATAGGCGCTACAATTGTTCTTCTTATTGGCTTTGTGATACTCCGTGCCCCATTACGAAACACACCGTCACCAGCACAAAACACAGGGATGGAAAAACCTGGGTTTAGCGCCCTCTCGAGTACAGAACTTGCATCAATGCTCGAAAAGAAAGATTTCTTTTTGGTAAACGTCCACATTCCGCAAAATGAAGAGATTCGTGGTACCGATGCTTTTATCGCGTTCGACGAAATAAAAGAAAATCTTGCACTGTTACCACAAGATAAAAGCGAAAAAATCGTGCTCTATTGCAGAAGTGGTAGTATGAGCGACATAGCAGCGCAAGAACTGGCTGGATTGGGTTACACCAACGTATTTTCCTTATCCGGCGGAATGAATGCTTGGAAAGAAAGTGGGCGTGCAGTGTATCCACGGTAATCGCATATATATGGACAACCATACACGTCATAACGATACAACGGCATACGCATGCCTGATGCATCCGGAGATCCGGCGGCCACCACCGCGAAGGAGTCCTATCATTCGCTTCGATATCCCCTTTTCCGCAATTGATCACGCTAAAGATTCGCGCGATCGGCGGCATTACCGAACAGATCTTCACGTGGGAAATAAAATAGATCGCACATAAAAATCAAAAAAGGTCGAAAGAATAAATGTAACTAATTATCAATAAATTACTATGAAACTTAACGCACAAAAATTCGCGCTTGCCGCGACCATTACAATGGGTATCGCGTACGCACTCTGCGCAGCATTTACCGCACTAAGCCCCGACCTTGCCATGAAGTTCTTGGGTTGGATCATCCATCTCACCAATGTTGATAAATTCACCTCAATTGAAGTGACGCTGGGAAGCTTTATCGCCAGTCTTGTACCCATCCTTGTGTATACATACGCAGGGACATATCTATTCGCATCGTTATATAATAGATTCACGCAACAAAACGCATAGTATATGGAACACAAGCACGAAAATGCCGCTCAAAACGAAGCGGGAATAGTTTATACCTGCCCAATGCATCCGGAGATCCGGCGTACTGCACCGGGAATGTGTCCTGAATGCGGTATGAATCTTGTTCCCGTCAAAGAGAAAAAAACGGACGCGGATCACAGCACACACGACCACGCGGAGAAAAAAACCTCTATGGGAGCAGGCAAACACGCCGGCCATAGCACCGCGATGTTTTTTAGGAAATTCTGGATAAGCTTGGTCCTCACGATCCCGGTCGTGCTGTATGCCGATGTCATCGAGAAAATTTTTAAATGGTCTCCACCCGAATTTCCCGGATCACACTACATGCCCTTAGTGCTTGGCTCTATCGTATTCTTCTATGGCGGATGGATCTTTCTTGCCGGAGCACAAAGAGAACTCAAAGCCCGCTTGCCGGGCATGATGACGCTTATCGGTATTGCCATCTCGGCGGCATACCTCTGGAGCATATATGCGGTGTTTGCCGGCGTGGAAGCGTTGTTTTGGGAGCTCACTACGCTGATCACCGTTATGCTTCTCGGTCATTGGCTCGAGATGCGCGCAGTGTCGGGAGCGCAAGGCGCGCTGAAGGAATTATCAAAACTGCTTCCAGACACTGCCGAGGTGATCCGCAATGACAAAACAGAAACAATCCCTCTCTCCGAGCTTCGGGAGAACGACACGGTTCTCGTAAAACCGGGGACCAAGATCCCCGCCGACGGCGCAATTATAGACGGCGTATCGGACGTGAACGAATCAATGGTCACTGGAGAATCAAAGCCGGTTTCCAAAAAAGAAGGCGACCAAGTCATTGCCGGAACGATCAACGGCGATGGCGCGTTGAAGATACGCGTTTCGAACATCGGCGAAAAAACATTTCTTGCAGGAATCATGCGCTTGGTTGCCGAGGCGCAAGCGTCGAAATCACGGCTTCAAATGCTTTCAGACAAAGCCGCGCTTTATTTGACGATAATCGCGGTTGCGGGTGGGCTTATCACCATGACTGCGTGGCTTGTTGCCGGCGCAGATATCGCTTTTGCTGTTGCGCGGCTTGTGGCGGTGCTTGTCATCGCCTGCCCTCATGCACTAGGGCTTGCCGTACCGCTTGTCGCCTCGATCTCAACAACCAAAGCGGCGCATAACGGCGTTCTGGTGAAGCAACGGATCGCGCTGGAAGCGGCGCGTACCATCGATACGGTGCTCTTTGATAAGACTGGAACGCTCACCAAAGGCGATTTCGGGGTTGTGGCAATATGGAATGCGAACGGTCACAGCACGAATGAGGTTTTGGAGCTGGCCGCTTCACTTGACGCGCTATCGGAACATCCGATCTCAAAAGCCATTGTTGCCAAAGCAAAAGAACAGAAACTCCCGCTCAAAGAACCAAGAAAATTTGAAGCATTAAAGGGCAGAGGGGTCAAAGCGTTCATTGAAGAGAAGGAAATAATGGTGGGGGGACCGGCACTGCTTGAAAGCATCGGCATTATTATTCCCGAAGAACTTTCAGGGCCGGTCAAGGACGCCGGCATGAAGGGGCACACCGTCGTCTTTGCGATACAAGACCGAATACTTCTTGGAGCGATTGCGCTTGCCGATATCATCCGCGAAGAATCACGGGAAGCGATCAAAGCGCTTAAAGAAATGAATGTGGCGACGGCGATGATCACGGGCGATTCCGATGATGTAGCCAAATGGGTCAGTAAAGAACTTGGCATCGACGAGTATTTTGCACGCGTACTCCCCCATCAAAAATCAGAAAAAGTGAAGGAACTTCAAAAGCGGGGGCTCAAGGTCGCTATGGTCGGCGACGGCATCAACGATGCGCCGGCACTCACACAGGCCGATCTTGGCATCGCGATCGGCGCGGGCACGAACGTGGCCATTGAGTCGGCTGGCATCATTTTGGTTCGCAATGATCCGCGGGATATTGTAAAAATAATCACGCTGTCCAAATTGACCTACGCAAAAATGATCCAGAATCTTTTTTGGGCAACCGGGTACAATGTCGTCGCGCTCCCGCTCGCGGCCGGGGTCCTCGCTTTCAAAGGCATTCTCCTTCAGCCGGCGCTTGCCGCCGTACTCATGTCGGCAAGCACGGTTATCGTTGCGATCAACGCGCTCCTTCTTCGGCGGAAACAGTTATAATAAAAAAGCCACAATCTTCCCCTTCTTGTCACAAAATCCCGCATATGCGGGATTTTGTGACTCCTTACCCATTACCCTTGGCTTGACAGAGATGTGTTTTTACTATATGATATGCAACAAGAAAAAATAAGTGCTGTTCTTTAAAACAATCATTCAAACGCTCATGTGAGCGAAAGGAGGACAAATGGAAAAAGAGAGGATTTTAAAGCAGTTGTCTATATGCACCCAGAGGCGCGGGAACTGGGACAAAGTAAAAGGAATACACGAGGGGGTATTTGGGGATGCTTCCAATATCAGGGGTGATGTCTCCGGTATCAGGGGTGATGTCTCCCATATCAGTGGTTGCGTCTCCGATATCAGTGGTGATGTCTCCGGTATCAGGGGTGATGTCTCCCATATCAGTGGTTGCGTCTCCGATATCAGTGGTGATGTCTCCCATATCAGTGGTAGCGTCTCCAGTATCAGTGGTGATGTCTCCCATATCAGTGGTAACGTCTTCTGTATCCATGGTGATGTCTCCGGTATCATAGGTGATGTCACCGGTATCAGTGGTAACGTCTCGGAGATCGTTAAGATACTAACCTCAAAAGCATGATAGTTTACACGCCGAGCCGGTGTCTGAATAATCAGACCCGGCTTTTTGTTTTGTATAAAAATATAACGTATACTTGGGGGTGAGAATTATTAACACCTTGCGCTATGCCAAAAATAAAAAAGATCGTTGTGGATAGGAATTTATGCATCGGCGCGGCGAGCTGTGTGCTTTCAGCCGACACCGTGTTTGAACTCGACGCGGAGAACAAAGCGATCATGAAGCTCAAAGGCGGCGTGAAAAGCGCCGACCCCGCAGAAAAAACAACGCTCGAAGACGACGCGGTCGCAGACGATACGCTCCTTACCGCGGCGCAATCATGCCCCACGCGCGCGATATTTCTTTATGACGAAGACGGCACACAGGTGTACCCGTAATGGAAAAGATTAAGTATCTCATCATCGGCGGCGGCGTGGCGGGCACCACAGCCGCAGAAACCATTCGCCAGCTTGATCCTCTTGGCTCATGCACCATTGTATCCGATGAACCATATCGGATGTATTCGCGTATCATGCTTTCAAAACCGAATTTTTTTCTTGAAAAAATCCCTTTTGATCAGATCTGGCTCAAACAAGATGACTGGTATCAGAAAAATACTATTTCGCTTATCACCGGCAAAAAAGCAACCGCGCTCGACACTACAAAAAAAACAGTAACGCTCAATGATGGTACGACTATTACCTATGAAAAATTACTCCTTGCGCCTGGCTCGCGCGTGCGTATGTGGGACATTCCCGGAGCAGAGAAGGAAGGTATTTATTATCTCCGAACGCTCGATGATGCAAAAGGAATTATCGCGAAAGTAAAATCCGCAAAACGAGCGATCGTGGTTGGCGGCGGATTTGTCGGGTTTGAAATGTGTGAAATGCTTCACCTCGCCGGCATTGAAGTAACGCTCATCATCCGTGAGCCGTATTTTTGGGATCCTATACTTGATCAGCGCTCCGGTGCACGCATTGAGACTATACTCGAACTCGGCGGTATTAAAATCCTGCGCAACTCTCAAGTAAAAGAAGTTGTGGGCAATGCCACCGCGCAAGGGGTTACACTCCATAATAATATTATACTTCCCACCGATATGATTGTTGTCGGTATTGGCACTTATTGCCCATTTGCGTGGATACAAACTGCAGGCATACAGGTAAACCAGGGTATCCTCACAAATGAATATCTTATGACAAACGCGCCTGATGTGTGGGCAGCTGGCGATGGCGCGGAATTTAAAGATGTTATTTTGGACGAGCACATCCAGCTCGGCAATTGGGCGAACGCGCAAATGCAAGGCAGGGTTGCCGCGCGCAACATGTGCGGTGACGAAACAGAATTTCGCCTCGTATCGTTTTATGTGACAAGCGGGTTTGGCATTACCATTGCATTTGCGGGAGACATACGCCCGAGCGAAGGACGAGAAATCATTGCCCGCGACACGGCAGACGGCATTTCCCTTTCACGACTTATTTTAAAAGCCGACAAAATTATCGGCGCGACAATGATCAACAACACCAAAGAGCTTGCTACGATAACAAAATTGGTTGAGAAAGGCACAAGTATGAAACATAGTAAGGAAAAGCTCGCAGATGCTTCATTCGACCTTAAAGCGCTCTTAGAAACACCCACACAATAAGAGCAAATCCTAAATCAAATAATATCTAGTGAAAAAATAAAAACCCTCGCGACGCTGCGCAAGGGTTTTATTATACTTATACTGCGATACCAAGAAGCATTATACCACCGAAAATAAGTGTGGTGACAAAAAAAACACAGCTTGGATACACAAGAAAGCGATGAATCTTTGGCGTGCGCTTTCCAGTAAATAAAAAAAGCGCAGAGAGAAATGAAAGAGCGAATAACGACGCAACTACCAGGTGAAGAGAGTGAACAATACTGCTTCGTATGGATTCTTCAACCCCACCACCCTGTTTAAGGATCTCAACTAAAACAACTACAACAAGTACGCCGATGAGCGATATAGCCGCACATACCCTGTGCGATGCAAGGAAGTTATCGTCTCGGTCCTCCCTTGTTTTACCACTTTTTACATATTTCCTTCCACATACCACGGTAAGGAAGATGAACATGGTGGTAAGAATGAAAGACATATAAATACCATACCTCGCTAACAGCATAAACATAACCCTCCTCCTTTTTTATGAAATTGTCTCCCTACTATTCCTTATGCATGTAAAAATGTCAATTACTCAAAACTCATCCCCTATTTTTTCTTTTGATATCGTGAATAAATCAAAATTATAAGAATAATTTTCTCTATTACCACCACTAGTGCTTGACAAACCAGCAAAGAACATGTTCAATAGTAGCTTATCGTACATTACAAAAACACTCAATAAAGGGAGGGGTAGAAAATGGCAGAGTTAAATAGTGGCCGGATGCCAAGAACGGATTTCAGATACGAAGAATTTGAAGGGCTGCTCGCAAGCTACTACCTCACCTTTTTGCCTCTTAGAAAAGGAGGGGTTCAAGACGCGAAGGATTTTATAAAGCTCGTAAGAATCCTCAATGGGTTCGCCACGCGGTACTGCGTACAAAAACCGATTGATGCCATCGCTCATCCGCGAAAAACAGAAATATGGGCAGTGCCGCAGAACATAGGGAGCTGTTTCTCCATCATCGACCTGCTTAGCTCATTCTGGAGAGACTTTGATGGTGACTGTGGCAACCCGCACACAAAAAACGGGAAGGAACAGCGCAAGCTTGGCCGTTTAGTCATCAGCATCCTTCACCGCCATCACGTGCTGACCGCGGAATTTCAAAAAGTCGGTCGCAATAGACTTGTAGTAGGAATCATCAAGTGGAACAATAGAGAAAGAATTTTGTTCCATCGCTGACGTAACGCAATAAACCCCATCAAAAAACAAAAAGCCACCCGAACAAATCCGGGTGGCTTTTTCCTTTTCTATATAAATATGCATATAATGCAGTGATATGCTTGTACTACTCCATAACATACGAAGCGCGCATAATGTCGGCTCTATTTTTAGAACTGCCGATGCGGCGGGCATTGAAAAAATATACTTATGCGGTATCACCCCTGCCCCGATAGACCGCTTCGGAAAACCGCGGCAAGAAATCGCAAAAGTTGCGCTTGGCGCGGAAAGCACCGTGCCATGGGAAATATCCCATTCAACCGTTTCCCTGCTTAAAAAACTCAAAAAACAGGGGTTTATGATATATGCCATAGAACAAAGCGTTCGCTCAATGCCCTACAATACAATGCGCCTACATAAAAAAGAGCTCGCGCGTACTGTGCTGGTGGTTGGCAATGAGGTTGAGGGGCTTTCTTCTTCTATACTCACTCACGCAGATACTATTCTTGAAATTCCTATGAGCGGGGGGAAAGAATCGCTCAACGTCGCCGTCGCGTTCGGCATCGTCGCATTTCACCTGCTTCACCCAGTGGGTTCACGGATAGCCAAGAAGATGCTATAGTAATCGCATAATTAAAGATACTTATCTATGAAAAATCTTATCGTTTTCGGGGTTGTAGTAGTAGTTGCCGTGGGAGTTGGTTATTATTTTTTCTTCGCGCCAGGACAGCCAAAATCATTAGAAAATGAGCCGTCTTCATTTCCCATTGATACTCCTATTGAAAGCGACTCCGTGAAAGGGGCGCGCGACGCACAAACGGTTCTTGTCGAATACAGTGACTTTCAATGTCCTGCATGCGCGGCATACCAACCAATCGTAAAACAAATCGCAGAAGAGTTTGATGGAAAGCTAGCAATCGTGTATCGCCACCTCCCACTACTTCAGCACAAACATGCAAAGATCGCAGCATATTCAGCTGAAGCCGCTGGCAAACAAGGAAAATTTTGGGAAATGCATGACATGATCTTTGAAACGCAAAGAGATTGGTCATCAGAAAAAGATGCGCGCGATATCTTTATTGGCTATGCAGAGGCGCTTGGGCTTGACCGCGCGCAGTTCATTACTGACATTGACTCAAATGAGATTGCGGATAAAGTAAGCGCGCACTATAAAAGCGGGATGCAGGCGGGCGTGACAGGGACGCCTACATTTTTCCTTAACGGTGAAAAACTCGACACACCGCGCACCTACGAAGACTTCAAAAACGCAGTTGGAGAGGCCATCTTTAACACACAATGAACCAAACACTAAAAACAATTTTTATTTCGGCAATCATTGCTGGTATCGCAGGGAGCGCAGTGACGCTTATATTCATACGCCAACCAAACCCAGTAACAACGCCAACCGCAAAAGAGTTAATAAAAGAATTTTATCTTGCTGAGAATGCGGTACATGTAAGCCCGCACGGATTACGAGGAAAAATGGACGCTGGGGACCAATCATATATCCTTGTTGATCTCCGGAGTCCAGAGGAATATACAAAGGAGCATATTATCGGAGCGATAAATATCTACGCATATAAGGACCCGTACACGCCCGTATACGAAGACAAAGAGCGTATCGTGGAAGGATTCCGTACTCTACCTAAAGATAAGGACATCATCGTCTATTGTTATAGCACTGCGTGTATGACGGGGCGTAAGATCGGAAAGCTACTCGCTGAAAATGATATTTTTGTGAAGCAACTTGGTATCGGGTGGAATGAGTGGCGGCATTTTTGGACGCTCTGGAATCACGAGCATGAGTGGCGTACTACGCGCGCGGAAGATTATATTACAAAGGGTACTGACCCCGGTGTACCAACGGTACGTACCTTACCCACTCCGTGTGGGATTGGTGAACTCGGGTGTTAGTGGATTATATTATTGCAATTGGCTTACCCACTACAGTATACTAGAAGCATTATGAGTTGGAATATTTTTCTCACAATCGCGCATATCGTTGGCACTGTCCTTGGTGTTGGTGGTGCGACGTTTGCTGAAATATTTTACATGAAGGCAATGAAAGATGGTCATGTCGACCCAACTGAAAGTGATTTTTTGAAAACAAGCTACCGCGTTCTGCGCATCGGCATGATTCTTCTTATCCTCTCTGGGTTCGGTTATTTTCTTTTGTTCCGCATCGAAGGGAAGGAATTTCTCCTATATAACGATCGCTTTCTTGCAAAGGTTTGGCTTACCATCATCATTTTTTTCAACGCGCTCCTCATTCAAACACGAAAGATTCCTTTGTGGCTTGGGGGCGCCCTTTCGATTACTTCATGGTATGCGGCGCTTGTGCTTGGTATATGGAGAGGTATCCCGGCTTCGCTTTTTGCAATTACACTGTGGTATATTGCCGCAGTTCTTGTAGTAGCCTTGATTCTTCATGTTATTAGAAAGGCATATCTTAAAGCCCCACCTCAAATCCAACAATGACACCTTTTCTTAAAACACTTCTCTCACTTCATGTAATTCTCGGTGTTATTGGTGTTATTGCGTTTGCGGGAGTGTGGATGAATATGCTTAAGCGCGCACTTCCATTGAAGTTTTTAAAGTGGTCTAGCGCAATTGGATTTATTTCATTTATTGCGTCGTGGTTTGCTGGTGGCTACTACTACACTGTGTATTACGGTAAAGCTGCAAAGCCCCTCATCGTTAAGGGGCAATATCCGTGGGCACATGCACTTTTTATGGAGGCAAAGGAACACATCTTTCTATTTCTCCCTTTTCTCGCGGCCTCATTATTCATCGCCCTTCTTCTTCTTGATAAGAATGCTGAAACAGAAGTACCTCTGAAGCGCGCGCTCACATGGCTCGCTGGTGTTATCGTGGTGCTTGGCATTATCATGACGCTTTCTGGAATTATTATTTCTGGTGCGGTAAGATAATGTATATGGAACTCTCAAATATTCGACTTAAGATTATCCGCGCAACAATGTACGCCGCAGGGCTTACTATAGTATTTATTACCGGCGTCACTATTACTGCTGACCTATATCCACCGCTTAAAAATTGGTTAAAAATAACATTTTCTCACCACTGGATCGGAAAAGGAATCCTTGCCGCCGTCATATTTATTATGGTGTCGCTAATACTTTCACTCCTCCCAGCTCACATAGATGAAGGAAAAATAAAAACACTCGTGCGAAGCGCATGGGTGCTCGTGATTATTACTCTCATAGGGACTCTCGTTATCACCTCGTTCTTTATTTATGAGGCATTTCTTAAGCATTGAGCATGGAAGCAAAGAAAATTAAAATCCTTGTTTTATTTTACACGACTGGCGGATGCACCGCTGATTTTGCGAGAGAGATAGGCAGGGGCGCAGCATCGGTTGCGGGCGCAGAAGTTACGCTGAGACGTATTCCAGAAATTTTACCGCGAGAAGCCCTTGGAAGCAGTCCAGAGCGTGTTGCGCGCATGGAGGCACTCGAAAAAGAATTCCCTGAAGCAACCATTGAGGATCTTATCGAGGCGGACGGTGTTGCATTCGGTACACCCGTGCATTTCGGCTCATTTGCATCACAGGTAAAGCATTTTCTCGACCAACTCACCCTAGCATGGCACCAGCAAAAACTAGTCAACAAGCCAGCGGCGGTATTTTGCGTCGGCCATGGTATGCATAGTGGTGAAGAAGCGGCATTACTATCACTCATCATCCCACTCCTTAATCTCGGTATGATTCCTGTTGGTATTCCCTATCCTATTCAAAGCGCCGCGCATGATTTCGATGCGGGAAGCCCCTATGGTGCCATTTTTATCTCTGCCGGCGGGAAACGCCAAATGACCGACATGGATAAAAAGGTTGCCCAAATTCTTGGCCGTCGACTTGCTTCCATGGCAACTCTGTTGAGTTGCGGTTGCGAGTCATGTGGTGCATGCCACGAGCTCACGAAATCACTACCGCATCCATAAAACCTTTTGTATATTTTATCCTCGCGTCGTACATAGTACGACGCTTTTTTAAAAAAATAACAGCAATTGACAACACTGCTATTACTTGGTATTCTCGCAATAGCCAATCTCGGAGTATTTTGGTCGGAATATGATATCGCGCAAAACGGATTATAGCTTAATACTTATGCAAGCGCTCAAACCCACCTTCACGTCGGGTGATTTTATGACGCTTGAAGGCATCGCAAAACAATATCGCCTCCCGCACGCATATTGTGAAAAGCTCGCCCACAAACTCAAAGAGGCAGGCATCCTTGCATCACGCGTCGGGAAAAACGGCGGATATCGCCTTGCAAAAGATCCAAAAAAGATCAGCGTGCAATCACTTGTCGATGTATTTCAAAAACAACAGCCGATACGATGCCTCCTTGCGCCAAATGCAGAAAAATCATGCGCACTTGCTCTTACCTGCCCTACGAAGAAAGGATGGCTCCGCATTGACACAGAGATCAGAAAAACGCTTACGCGTCTTACCATTGCAAACATATAAACCATGTCGCTTATCATCAAAAACCTTACGGTGGTCGCAGATGGCAAAGAGGTCGTCAAGAACTTTTCCCTGACAATAAAGAAGGGAGAGATCCACGCGCTTATGGGGCCGAATGGCTCTGGTAAAACATCGCTCTGCTCCGCCATACTCGGACACCCTTCATATCGCATTACGAAAGGAGATATTTTATTTAAGGGCGCAAGCATTCTTGGCCTACGCACCGAAGAGCGCGCGCAACTCGGTATCTTTCTTTCATTTCAGGAACCACCCGAGATCCGCGGCGTCCCTATGTCGTCATTTCTCCGTACCGTCGCAAAAACACACACGAAGGAAAAGGCGCCCGACACAATGAAACAGGTCACCATGCACAGTGAAAAAATTGGACTCGGACCTCATTTTCTTGATCGATCACTAAACGAAGGGTTCTCTGGGGGAGAAAAGAAAAAGAGTGAAATACTGCAGTTTATTGCCGCGCATCCTCGCATTGCTCTTTTGGATGAGATAGATGCGGGAGTAGATATAGATTCGCTTGATGCAATAGCGCGCATACTCAAAAAGGCGGCATCGCAGGGAACAGGAATACTTATTATTTCACATAGCGCGCGCATATTCAAAAGGTGTGCGCCCGATTTTGTACATATTATTGAACATGGCGTACGCATTGCATCTGGCGGGCGATCTCTCCTTAAAAAAATTGAGGCGAAAGGATATCGAAAAAAGTCATGAGACAAAAATACAAATATGGATTCCATGACACTATCACTCCCCTCTATCACACGAAACAGGGACTTTCTGAGGCGGTAGTGCGAGAGATATCGGCAATAAAACAAGAACCCCAGTGGATGCGGGACGCTCGTCTTCGCGCGCTTGCTGTTTTTAATAAAAAACCGATGCCCACATGGGGCGCCGACCTTTCAAACATAGACTTTAAAAAAATCACGTACTACGCTCGGTCATCTGACAAACCGGCACACACATGGGGAAAGGTACCTAAAAAAATAAAAACCGCATTTGAACGGCTTGGCGTTCCGGAGGCGGAGCGAAAATTTTTTGCAGGCGTAGGAGCGCAGTACGACTCCGAGACTGTGTACCATCATATTCAAAAGGATCTTGAGGCTAAAGGGATTATTTTTACTGATACCGATACCGCTCTTCGCACGTACCCAGATCTTTTTAAACAATACTTTGGTACCGTAGTGCCCGTCGGTGATAATAAGTTTTCTGCGCTCAATGCGGCGTGTTGGTCTGGTGGAAGCTTTATATACATCCCGAAAGGGGTAACAGTTGATCTACCGCTTCAAGCATATTTTCGTATCAATAAGAAAAATATGGGCCAGTTTGAGCGCACGCTTATCATCGCAGATGAAGACAGCGATGTGCATTACATTGAAGGATGTACTGCGCCAGTCTACACCACAGACTCGCTCCATGCGGCGGTCGTGGAAATTATCGTGCGTCCACGAGCGCGCGTCCGATATACCACCATTCAAAACTGGTCATCAAATGTATACAACCTTGTTACAAAACGCGCCCGCGCTGAACAAGGCGCGCTTGTAGAATGGATCGACGGAAATCTCGGATCAAAAACAACAATGAAGTACCCTTCTGTATTTCTCGCGGGCGCGGGCGCTCGTGCTGACATCCTCTCCGTATCACTTGCAGGAAAAGGTCAGCACCAAGACGCAGGCGCAAAAGTTGTACATCTTGCACCAGATACATCCTCATCCATCGTTGCAAAATCGGTTTCGTTCGGTGGTGGAAGAACAAGCTATCGTGGGCTCGCGCAAGTGGTAAAGGGAGCGCACAATGCACGCATCAAAGTACGGTGCGATGCACTCGTACTTGATAAGAAGTCGCGCTCAGACACCTACCCCACTATTAAGGCCGCAGAAAACAACGCGACAATTGAGCATGAAGCAACGGTATCAAAAATAAGCGAGCAAGAGCTTTTCTACCTTCGTGCACGGGGATTTTCAGAAACAGAGGCCGCCTCGCTTGTGGTTTCTGGGTTCTTTGAGCCACTCGCAAAAACACTGCCAATCGATTATGCGATAGAGCTCAACCGCCTTATCCAAATGGAAATGGAATCTAGTATAAAAACCGCATGAAATCTATACATAGAAAACTCATGAAGATCCCAAAAGTGCGCATCAATACAGAGAAATCACGCACTATCGCCACTTTTTCAAGCGAATGCGGAAGCGCGCTTAAAAAACGTATTATTCTCAAAGAAAAAAACGAGCACATGCGCTGGCTTTTGGTCTTCGAAAAAACTGCTCCAAAAACAATAGATATTGCGGTCACGCTTGCCGCAAAGGGTGCCTGCGTGGACATAGGGTTTGCGTGGCACGGCACAAAAAACATGGCGAGCGATATCATGCTTACCGTTTCCCATGAAGCACCAAAAACCGAATCACGCGTGGCATTTGGGGCGGCGCTTGAGGGAATGTCGAAAGTATATTTTCGCGGACTCGCACGCGTCGCTAAAAAAGCGGTCGGTTCGCGCGCGCACCTCTCTGCAAAAGCACTCATGCTCTCCCCTCGCGCGATCGCATTCCTCAAACCTGATCTTGAAGTTGCTACGAGTGAAGCTATCGCGGGGCATGGCTCTAGCGTTGGGCGCCCAAGTGATAAAGAGTTGTTCTATCTCTCCTCGCGCGGGATGACAGAAATACGGGCGAAAAAAATGCTGTGCGACGCTTTTCTAAAAGATATAACGAAGTCACAAATCGCGATCCCATCGTCCCATGGTATAGTATAATAAATGACGAAACCACAATAAACACCATGCCACTTAATTTTCACACAATCAAAAAAGATTTTCCTATTTTCACAACACATAAAAAGCTTGTGTATTTAGACAATGCCGCTACTACACAAAAACCGAGCGCGGTGATCAATGCGCTCGCGCACCACTACCGTACCGCAAACGCAAACATCAAGCGTGGTATCTATGGTTTGAGTGAAGACGCGACAGAGGCATATGAAGAAGCGCGCTGGAAAGTTGCGCAATTTTGTGGCACTCCATGCGCACGGCAAATCATTTTCACTAAGAATACCACTGAAGCGATTAACCTTGTCGCGCATAGTTTTACGCGCGCGCACTGCAAACGGGGAGATGAAATTCTGCTTACCGTGATGGAGCACCACTCCAACATTGTGCCATGGCAAATGATTGCAAAGGAAAGAGGGTTGAAACTGCGGTTCGTGAATATCACAAAAACTGGCGAACTCGATATGCGCGACCTCAAAAGTAAAATTACCTCCCGTACAAAGCTATGTGCGGTAACGCACGTTTCTAACGTGCTGGGCACTATTAACCCTATTGCTGAGCTTGTTACACTCCTCCATGCGCGTGGTATCCCCGTTTTGGTTGATGGTGCACAAGCAATCGGACACATACCGGTGCATGTCGAAAAACTTGGGTGTGATTTTTATGTATTTTCTGGTCATAAGATGTTCGCGCCAACAGGCATCGGGGCATTGTACATCCATCAAAAATATCTCGAGACGCTTCCGCCCTTCCAAAGTGGTGGAGATATGGTGTTATCGGTAACCGAACGCGGCGCGACATTCCAAGATGCACCTGAACGGTTTGAGGCAGGAACCCCACCGATAGAAGCAGCAGTTGCCCTTGGCGTAGCAGCTGATTATATTTCAAAACTTGGCGTGATGAATATTCGTCAGCATGAAATAACGCTTACCGCATACGCACTACGCAAACTTGCGCGTATTCCTGGCATTACTCTCTTCGGGCCGAAAAAGGCACAGCAAAAAACAGGGGTCATTTCTTTCGCGTTCAACACTATTCATCCTCATGATCTTGCGTCATTACTCGATGAAAAAAATATTGCCATTCGCGCGGGGCATCACTGCGCAATGCCGCTTCACCGCTCTCTTGGTGTTACCGCAAGCGCGCGAGCAAGTTTTTCAATTTATAACACAAAGAAAGACGTTGACGCATTATGCGCGGCGCTCGTTACAATCACTGACGCATTACACATATAATGGATATTGCTCACTTTAAAAAAATATGGGAACATGCACAACTCTCGCCCTATGCGGGAGTGATCAAGCGACCTGATATGAGCGGCACAGGAGAAAACCCATTATGTGGGGATACGCTCCGCATTGATCTCGTCGTAAAAAACGGTATTATTCGTGATGCAAAATTCACTCATCATGGGTGCGCACTGTCTGCAACAGCCACATCTCTTCTTCTTGAGAGCCTTATTGGTAAGCGTGTTGCCACAATACAAAAACTTAATGAATATGACCTCTTGAAGCTTATCGGTGCCCCCGTAAGCCCTGCGCGGCTTTCCTGTGCCCTCCTGCCGCTTCGTGTTGCAAAGGCAGTTCAACAAAAGTAACATTTCCCCATATCTTTCGTCTTTAATTATACTGTGAGTCCATGGCTATGCACGACAAACAAAGCAAGGAATTCATGGCACTCTATGACCAGTACAGTGACGCGATATTCCGCTTTACGCTCTTTAAAGTGAGCAACAAAGAAACAGCATGGGACCTTACCCAGGAATGCTTTTTTAAGACGTGGCAACACCTCTCGAAGGATAAAAAGGCAATTACAAACACAAAGGCATTCCTCTATACGGTCGCGCGAAACCTAGTGATCGATTACTGGCGATCAAAAGAGAAGCATGCCACTGTAGATATTGAGGCAGCATCCTACGTTATTGACGACGGTAACGATGTACACCATGAAGCCGTCTTGCAAGATGAGGCACGATATCTTCTCCGTCTCCTAAAAAATATCCCGGAAGAAAGTCGTGAAATCCTCACATTACGATATACTGACGGCCTCTCTTTTGAGGAAATTGCCGTAATTACCGGAAAAAGTAACGTCGCAATACGTGTACACACCCATCGTGCGCTCAAGAAATTGAGATCATATATGAAGGATGCTGATACAAAATAATATGAGTAACTTCAAAAAACAATTTAAACTCCTAAGGGCAATTACCCCTGATGCGTCGCGGAAAGAGAGTTTTCGACATATCCTACAAAGTAAGGTGGTGTTCGAAGCGACAACCATGCCCGCACAAAGCATATTTACATATATGCGCCGAACTATACGTACCGTGCCTGCACTGGTGTTTGCACTAATTATTACGCTCATCGGCTCAGGAAGTGGTATTTCATACGCAGCGCAAAATGCAATTCCCGGCGAATCCTTGTACGGCATAAAGCTTGCCACTGAGCAGGCGCGCATTGTTATCACTCCCAATAAACAAACCAAAGCCGAACTTCATCTTAGTTTTGCCTCGCGGCGTTTAGATGAACTAGAGCAACTTATCGAACAAAATGGTAGCCCGCACGTTGCGGTTAGCGAGACCCTTACACGCTATGAACATGAGCTCAATGAGAGCGAGGCGCTCGCCATAAATGACCCACTTCTCGCACAGGCAATTTCCCTCATTATTGGTGAAACGACGGAATCTCACAAACAAACCTTGCGAAGAGTTTCTGAAAAAGCCCATGCGCGGTTGATTGATGGTGATTTCGACGATGAATTCAATGATGCATATGAACATGCTGAATCCAAAGACGATGCAGTTCTCTATGCGGCGCTTACAGCAACATCAACCCCATCAGCAACGATCCCTCTTGTAATCAGAGAGAAATCACGCAAAAAATGGGAATCGATTGAGGACGATATGAAAAAAATTGAAGGAGCTCACAGTGCCCCTGGTACAGCAGAAAATAACACCACAACAATAGCAACCGGAACGACTGCCGCGCTCACTACCGCTCACGCAAGTATTAATGAAGCAAAAACGAACTGGGAAAACGGCGAGTATGCTGAAGCGCTCAAGTATTCCATTGAAGCGCGTGAGCACGTAAAAAAAGCAGGGAAGATTGAAAAAGAAAGGAAGAAAGAAGAGGATCGAGAGAAAAGCAAACAGAGGGATGAGCGCACCCAAAAAGAGGACGAGGATGAAAAAGATGACTAACCGCTAACGGCCTATAAAGTCAAAAACGAGGAGAATTGACCACCCGATCAATAGCACAAACCATCCGAGGAGTAAGATAATATCCATTCGTTTATTGAATGAAAGCGAGAAGTTCTCCGCAGCCATTGTATACACATCTCCAAGCGTATCAAATTTCTCTTTGATGTTCCGCCTCCATTCGTCAAGGTGGAATTTTTTTTCTATCAAACTAAATACTTTCGCTGAATACCAGTCACCGATGAGTTTAATGTTCCGTTCGGTTGATTCGAATTCAATAATCGAGCGAGACCGCGCATGAATAATCTTACGCACCACATCCTTGATGCCGCTTTTACGGAATAATGTGAATACTTTCTTATCTTGCGCATGCAGTAAGCGTACAAGTTTGTTTAGCCGTCGATCAAGCTCAAAGTCCAAAATACGATATCGCAGTAACTGCAGATTACCAAGTTCAAGCAAGCTAATTGTCTCTTCAAATTGACCTGCTTGATTAAAGATAAATGCACCGTCCCAATCTACAACCAATAGATCGTCCTTGCCGTATTTAATACTAGCTTCAAGGGTTTGAGCGATCGCCTGCTCATCAAGCGTCTCTCGCTCGCTTTTTAAAAATGCGGCGGCATGTGGCATGCGTTCAAAAAATTCCTCTGGTCGCCCACTATAGTGTGACACGCAAAAAACACTATACTCTTCTTCAAAATTTTTATATGTATCATACTTGCCCACAATATCTTTTGATGCGGCAAGCATTGTGCGCTTCAACGCAGGAACCGTTGTATCAAAAATATCTTTTACGTCAGCAATCCCCTCAACCACAATGAGATTTGGAGAATATCGTTTCACACGGAAACGAATGTCTTCCCCGTCTATTTTCTTCACCACAACCTCTGCTAAGGACGGTAAAGGCGTTGTTCGTGTGTAGTTCGGCGCGCTTCGCGCTTCGCGAATCCCCTCAACCGGCACACCGCTCCAATTCTTTTTTGCTTCGCCGACAAACAGAGTAACTAATTTTCCTGGGGTAATCATGATAAAATTATACCACGATGAACAGGAAAATTACACCGTTTGACATGCACATGGATGCGGTATAAAAACGGATACGC